>JAQVGK010000212.1 GCA_028696755.1 Bacteroidales bacterium
TTTTGCCGGATATACCGAAGTGGTAGATACTCTTACAAAATTTTACAATTTTAACTGGTAAGCTATGAAAACTTCAATCATAAAAAGGTTTTTTGTAGCAGTATCTTTCCTCACATTTACTGCAATTATTTCGAATTCTCAAAATATTACCATCAGCGGATATATTTCCGACAACGAAACGGGAGAAAAGCTTATCGGGGCAAATATTTTCGATTCAAAATCGGTAAGGGGAACTACAAGTAATAATTATGGTTTTTACAGTTTAACCATTCCCAAAACAGATAGTGTTTTTCTAAATATTTCGTATATTGGTTATGTTAGCATTACCGATACTTTTACTGTTAAATCAGGGCTTTCAAAAAACTATTCTCTTATTCCGGGAACTATTCTTGCCGAAGTTATAGTAAATGCAAACAAAGGACAGATAACCGACAAAGCCTCTGAAATGAGCGTTGTAAGTATTCCGCTTTCGCAAATAGAAAATCTTCCGGCAATCGGCGGCGAATCCGACATAATGAAAGCATTGCAACTAATGCCAGGTGTTAGCTCAGGCAACGAGGCTTCGAGCGGTATTTATGTTCGAGGCGGAACTCCAGATCAAAACCTTATTTTACTCGATGATGTACCGCTTTATTATGTTAATCATCTTGGTGGATTTGTTTCAACTTTTAATTCTGATGCGCTGAGCGGTATTAAATTGGTAAAAGGAGGCTTTCCTGCAATATACGGAAGTCGTTTATCTTCAGTATTAGACATAAGAATGAAAGAAGGAAACATGCGCGAGTTTAAAGGTTCTGGCATGATTGGAATGGTCGCTTCAAAAGTTTCGGTTGAAGGCCCGATTATAAAGGATACAGCTTCGTATGTTGTTTCGTTTCGCCGTTTTATGTACGATATTTTTATGCTTCCACTTTCCGAAGCCCTAACTCAAGGCTTGGCTATCGGATATAATTTTTACGATTTTAATGCCAAAGTAAATTATAGATTTTCTGATAAGGACAGACTTTTCCTTAGTGTTTATCTCGGCGACGACAGAATTTCTTTCCGAAGAAAAGACAATTCATATTATTCATCAAGCAAAATAAAAATTAATCAGAATTGGGGGAATAATTTGTTCGCTTTGCGTTGGAATCACATTTATGGACCAAAGCTTTTCAGCAATTCAATTCTTAGCTATACTCGATACCGTTTGCTAAACGACATGTCGAAAAATATTGATGATGGCAGCTATGTTCAGTCGGCATACAGTAGCTTTATTTCTGGCATAAACGACATATCAGCAAAGATTGATTTTGAATATTTTGCATTACCAGCAATTAAAATGAAATTTGGGATAAATAGTTTATATCATACTTTTACTCCAGGGCTGGCAAGTTATAATCAAAACGACAATCAAGGCTTTGATGTTGACACGACATTTGGAAATTATACTCTAAATGCTTTTGAACATGCTACATATCTTTCCAATGAAATAAATCTCGGCGGAAAACTTTTTGGAGACATTGGCGCACGTTTTTCCCTTTATCAGGTAAACGGTAAAAATTATTTCTCGCTCGAACCAAGAGTATTGTTGTCCGTTCCAATTGGATCTTATGTAATTATAAAATCTTCGTATGCTACAATGCAGCAGAATGTGCATTTGTTAACTAATTCCGGAGTTGGAATTCCAACCGATTTGTGGCTACCGGCAACCGAAAAAGTAAATCCTGCAAAATCAACACAATATGCTTTTGGGGTGTCGGGATTATTATTTAACAGCAAATACGAGATAAGCCTTGAAGGGTATTATAAGAATATGAGTAATCTAATTGCTTATAAAGAAGGCGCAAGCACTGTAAATGCAACATCAGATTGGCAAGACAAAGTCGAAACAGATGGAAAAGGGAAGTCTTATGGACTTGAGTTCCTTTTTCAGAAAAAAGCAGGTAGAACAACGGGTTGGGTTGGATATACATTGTCAAGAACAACTAGGCAATTTTCGAATATTAACAATGGCGAGCCTTTTAATTACAAGTACGATAGAACCCACGATATTAGTATAGTTTTTTCGCATCAGATAAACGAAAATATTGATATTTCTGCCACTTGGGTTTATGGCACAGGCAATGCTTTTACAATGGCAGTTGGCAGATATGATGCTATTGATGATGAGATAAAATGGCACAATGATAATGCTGATGATTTCGATTATAATTCGCAGGCATACATTTATAATGGGATAAATAATTTTAGAATGCGTGCCTATCATCGTTTCGACATAGGTGCCAACTTTCACAAAAAAACTAAATGGGGCGAACGAACATGGAATGTCAGCATATACAATTTGTATAACCGTAAGAATCCATACTACTATTTCTTCGACCGTGTCGGTTCTCAAATGGTTTTAAAACAACAAAGCCTTTTCCCAATTATCCCTTCGGTGAGCTATAGTTTTAAGTTTTGATGGTGAAGACAATCAGAATGATTGGAGAAATGGTCCTATGTTGTAATGTGTTTGTGCTGATGTTTTGATGATCTAATATTACTATTGTTTGGTATAAATTGCATGTCTTTTAAACACATCCCTAATCCCCTGATTAACAACCTCTTAGCCCCATTTTTTTTTTGAAAAATTGCATTTTGTATAAACTAAGCAATACTATGTAAACATAAGCGTTTGTAAATTAAAATTTTGACTTAGCTTTGTATTTATTGCATTGATTGCAAAACCTATACGAATATTACTGTTGATTTCGTAAAACAAAGAAAGGAGGTATTAGGCAAAAAAAGATTGACAAACTTTTGCATTTGTCTTGTTGCGGTAGCAAGACCTGTCAGCCGCAGCCAGACCTGTCAGTGTCCGTAGGTCCTGACAGTGTCGCAGATGCAGGCAACCGCCGTTGCAGACAGCAGGCAACCGCCGTTTCAGACAGCAGACAGCCGCAACCGCACAGCACCCCAAACGCAAAAGTAAAATTTCATCAAATTTTTAAGTGGTAAAAAAAAGACAACACAGCCTCGTCGAAAAGAACTGTGTTGCCCGTAACGTTAAACCGAAGTTTATACTTCACAAAATTAACTAAAATGATAACTAAAATTTTAAAAAAAGGTAAAAATTCGACAATTAGTAGTTTATTTGTAGGAATAGTGGTAATTATGGCTATGTTTATGGTGATGGGGTGTGAGAAGGATACTTCTAAAGGTAATTCTGAGAATGTTGAGCCTAGTAATACTACATTGATATTGCCAGAAATTCAATATGATGGAAGGATGCTTGTTTTTAACACAAGTGATGATTATGGGTCTTATGTAAACAATCCGGACTCAGTAACAGTTGTAAGTTTAACTAAACAAACAGAAACCTTAGGTTTTGAATCGTATTATTCTAAATGTAAAGAGGTTGGATTTGATAAGAATAAAGATATTATACAAGATGATTATTTAGCTTCTATCCTTAATGAAGACTGTATCGTTCAAATTGGGGAGTACCTTTATAGAGTTAATGTCGCTTCTGAGTCGGTATATGTTATGTCGTCTCAGTTTATTGAACAGTATGAGGATTTAGTAAACGAGGATATAACAAATAAAAATATTATGAAATTTTCTACCGATGAAGATGTTATTGATTTAGTTGAAACCGGTTTAGATGGATGCAAAGATTGTGGTGGATGTGCTGCAGATGAATTTTTAACTGATTATGTCGATATTACCATTGCCTATCATACTGTTACTGCGCATGGAAAGGTGGAATATTATAAAGCTGGTATATATTTCGGATTATACGTACATGCATATTTTACTCCGTCATATTATATAAATAAAGCTTTATTAGTAATGGAATTTAAAACTCCATTAGCATGGTGGCAAAAGAGATCTTGTTGTAATGATTGTGATTATAGCGTGAGCTCTGGAACATACATGTCTTCGTCTACTGCGAGTGAATTACATGACGTTCTTTACAGTAATATTCGGGGCCTACATGGTTACTATTTGTTTGCAAGAGTAAAGATTTACAATGTTTACGTAGGGGATCCGTATTACGGCACATTTGCAACAACACAATGGGTGGGGAGAAATGTAAATTCGCCATATTAAATTATTCTGACATGAAACAATTTTATTGTATATTTTTGTTAATTTGCTTGTTTGGGCAATTATTTGCCCAAACAAGTTATTATCTGAAACCGACATTGGATAATAAAATATATATTGGGAATGCCGATAATCTTTTTGGGGGCTTGCATGTTATTGAAAATTCCCCAGACAATAATTCTTTTCTGGAAAATCAATATTTCAAAGCAATCAATATTAAATTCTCATCCAGAGCGTGCTATAATTTTGGATTGCATTTTGGTATATCATTAAAAAATAAAAAGCATTTGATTGAATTAGGTTTTACGCAGGATGCAACTGGGACACAGTTTAAAAATCAATTTATGGAATATAAAATAGTTTCTGTAAATGGCACTTTAACTAAGCAGTTTTCTCAAGATCAATTGGTTTCCGCTTCGTCTTTTTTTACTTTTAGATATCATTTGCAATATGGGTTAAAACTGAATAACAGTCAGAGTAGTCACTTTGTCGTATATACCCTTATTGGCGGAGGAATAATTCAGAATCGTGGTTATCCGAGTCCTGAAGAAATCGAATCTTTAAATATTGATCCAGCATACACACAAGAATTTGTGGGAAATTTATATCTTAATGAAAATACATATATTTATAAAATGTCTAATTATGGATATGCTATAAATCGGTTTTCTGGTTATTTTAATGTAGGGGTCTCAACAGACATTTATACAAAAAAGGGCCAACAAATCTTTTCGGTTTCATTTTTCTATCTGCACGGCATTAAGCAAATCGAGTTATCTTACCATGATACATACATTAAGGATAATAATGAGAATGTAATGATTTCTTACAGAACTACAAGCAATGGTAGTGGAATTTATTTGCAAATATCTCGAAAATTCCAGTTTTATCCATGGATAGGGAGATTTAAGAAACATTAGTTTTTCTTTTTATAAGTATGAAATTTGTTTTTAAAGAAACAGAGTATAATTTCTTTTTTTTTCGTTCAACATCGCTCTCCCTTGGTTTTAAAACAACAAAGCCTTTTCCCAATTATCCCATCAGTTAGCTATAGTTTTAAGTTTTGATATGCTAATACCACCTTCGAAGAAACATTTGGAAATAAGAATTTATTAAAATTCTTTGTAATTATTTAGCTGCCTATTTTAATGTTATTTCCTTTTTGCATTTCGACACTTCGGTAAACTCAGTGCAGGCAAGCTCAATACGGCGCATGGAGCATGGAGCATGGGGCATGTGGCAATTTGTGCTGTGAGTTAGCACAAATGCTATTTTCTCTACAACTTGAGCCCCATGCCCCATGCCGTTTTTAAAGTTTCATCTCAAACAACAGCTGTCTAAATAATTACAATTCTTTTTATCATTTTTTTCTCCTTTTTCCAACACTTCTCTCATCTTTTTATTATTTTTGCACGCCGTTAAGATTTCAAAAATGCAATTGTAAAATTGATAGATATTGTAATGTGTTGAAAATCAACGTGTTACGGTGTTGTTTTTTGCAAATTTCTTATTTGGCGATTATTATATTAATTTGTATTTTGCAAGGTTAAAATTATAAGACATTTTTATGGGATTGTTTTCGTTTTTACAGCAAGAAATTGCGATGGACCTCGGCACTGCCAACACAATTATTATTCACAACGATAAAATTGTTGTGGATGAGCCTTCGATTGTGGCATTGGATGAGAGAACAGGCAAACTTGTTGCAATTGGTCATAAGGCCCGCCAGATGCACGGTAAAACTCACGAAGGGATTAAAACCGTGCGCCCTCTTCGCGATGGTGTAATCGCCGATTTTAACTCCGCCGAGTTGATGATTCGCGGAATGATTAAAATGCTGAACAAACGTCGTAGCTGGTTCAATCCATCTTTAAAAATGGTGGTTTGTATTCCATCGGGTTCTACCGAAGTTGAGCTTCGTGCTGTTCGCGACTCTTCGGAACATGCCGGTGGACGTGAGGTTTATATGATTTACGAACCTATGGCGGCTGCAATCGGTATTGGAATGGACGTTGAAGCTCCTCAAGGAAATATGGTTGTTGATATAGGTGGTGGTTCTACCGAAGTTGCAGTAATCTCTCTTGGAGGTATTGTTTGTAACCGTTCAATCCGTATTGCGGGTGACGATTTTACCGAAGATATTCAGGAATACATGCGTCGTCAGCATAATATCAAAATCGGTGACAGAACTGCCGAAGATATTAAAATAAATGTTGGTGCTGCAATTCCCGAGCTTGATAAC
>JAQVGK010000213.1 GCA_028696755.1 Bacteroidales bacterium
GGATTTGCAAGCTGCTGGCTTTGTGCGTTAAACACAAAACTGAATAGTATAACCATGAGGAGAATGGAGCTGTTTTTCATTGTAAAATTAATTCTAGAACTATAGCTTGCATTTGATTTTTTATTGAACTTATTGATGCAGACGGAACCTTAACTTCCTTGTCAATTATTAATTGAGCAAGTGAAGCAGCCTTTTGGGCTCTGTCGGTTTGCACATAAACTTCTACAAGTTTTTGTAGTGGTAAGAACGTAACCGGACACATGGCAGCTGCTTTCTTATAGTGTTTCTCAGCCTCTTCATACTTATACAAACACATATAATTTTCTGCCAACAGCATTTGTAGATCATAATCAGCCAATCGTTGTTCACATTCGAGAGCTATTTGTATGCTTTTTTCATATCTTTCCACAACATTCAGTTCCGCAGCATAATTGTATAAAAAAAGTTCATTCTTTTCTAAGGATTTATGCAACCGATCGTAGTAAGGAAGCATTTGGTCAGATTTCCCTCTTAAAGATTCATTGGCAATCTTGTACCATAATCGCTCATCAGTCATCTGTCGATACGTAACTATTCCGTATACAACAACTACGGGAATTAGAATTACTTTGGGATAAAATAAGGAACTAGGATATGCTATATAGCAACTCAGGCCACAATAAGCAACAATATCAAACATCTCCGCAAATCTAGGAGTATGATACGACCATGCTACTCTTGTTACCTGATAATCAATCTTTAAGAGTTCCATAATTATCAGATCATAAGGGAATCCATCAGCTATTGTTTCTGTAGATGGACTCAGGATATAATTCGTATTATTTCTTAATTCGTATGCCGTTTCAACAACTCCCATCAAACATGCATCAAAAAGTATGAAATCGAATTTAACACAAAACGCTGCTGACATTCCTGATCTATTACAAATTAAATTACTCGGTTATTACGAGCTAATATACATTCATCATTTTTTGCATGGCAAATCACACGAACAGAACGGCATAAATTGATGCAAGCAAAAACATCAAGGATGATATAAAACAAAATAGGTTTGTTATATTACGTATAAAAATTTTCGTTTTAAAACTAACAAGTTCTATTGTGCTTTGAATTATTAAATATATACTACATATAATTAGCATAACAAATAAAAGCAATTCTCCCGTATCTTCAAAAGACAAAAATAATGGCTTGGTGATAATATAATATGATAATATCACAAAAACAAATGAAAATATTGATACTCTTTTATCCATAGTCATGGATCACCATACGTTATACCAGCCCATACAATCACCAAAATCGGCTACAGCAATTGCTGCACCTAAAACACCTAAGGTGCGAGAAGCTATTCTGCCTGCAATGCCCAAAGATGTAGCCAGTGTAAACTTGGTTGCTGAGCCGTAAATATAATCTGCGACATTGACACCTAAAAATGCTCGACCTAAGCAATCCATAACTTGTCCATATGAAAACTCCTGTTCTCCATTCTCAGATGAACTTTTTAGTCTAACTCCTTTTTTATTGGGGCTTTTTTCTTGGAATGCCAAGAACACCATACCAATTACTGCAATACGTGGATCGTCAATACTATCAACATACATTTTGATATCAGCATATTCAAATCCATAAGACTCCAACATAGCTAAAGAATGCACGGACATTTCGCTTAACAATGCAGATAAATCGCTATTCGAGCATAATTGCTCTGATGCTGCAATTTTTTGTGGACTATTTTCAACAAGTGATTTTATAACAGGCATCTGCTCAATGAATTTATTTTTAAAAACACTGGCTTCTTTTGTTATTGTTGAGTAGTCTCTCGCTTCTTCAGTTGTATATTTATTTTCACAAGAAATAAAAATCGAGGGTAAAATTATTGTGAAGAACATCAATGAAATGTACAGTCCTAATTTGTTTTTTTTATCATAACTTTTTTGTTTATAAATTAGCTAGTATTAACGGATCAAATTACTAGTGATTAATAACATTTTGAATAATAAGATAACTCCGAACGATTGTTCAACTCATAATTAGTTGATTGCTAAATCTTAACTTGTATTCATTGTACACTGATTTTTATAATTTATACTTGTTTACCAACTATCCAAATACACAAAACGCTGCCGACCTTCCTGGTCTATTACAAACGGCATTTCCTCTTTGCCTTTGGTGATATTCTGCAACCAATACAGACGATTCGTTTTTAAGCCTTTTAACCGGATCTGGTGGTTTTGTGCCTTTACCCTGATCTCCTCAGCCCATCTCCCGGCCTTCCAGCTTCGAAGCACATATACATTCCCTGGCTCTATTCCATTATTTGCATTCCTGGGCACGAAACGCACACAAGTCACTACCTGGGCTGCGGGCAACTTGAAATCAATAGTAGGATAAGCCGAGGGTGCGGTCTCCACGTTTTTATCGTATTCTGCTTTCCAGCTGATGTTGTTCAACGAATCGTCGAGCAGGCGCACCAACGCACCGTTCGATGAAATGGATGATTGCAAACCAGATAAAGGCAATGGAGTGGCGGTGGTTATGTTGGGATAACCATACTTGCGTTTGGTCAGGAACTCAACCTCCGAGAAATTAGCATGAGGCGATTGATCCGTAGTTTTAATCCGGTAAAAACGATACGGTGTCGTGTTGTTCAACTCCAGGTCCTGATAGTACGGAACAGGCGGTTTTGAAAGTATTGCTAAGGTATCGCAGGTTGCGAACTTTGCATCGTTGGAGCCTAGTACCACACAGCCTACCAGATCGTCGGCCACTTTCTTCATAGTCGGTTTTTGTGGATACTTTCGTAACAATGAAATCGGAAACTCAATGAGCTTTTCATTTACTCCGTACTCCTCCAGGGTATAGCCTTTGCGATTCGTACTATCCGGACGTACCATAAATGCATTTCCGAAACTCACCGGTTCAGAACCCTGATAATACACCGGAAAATAAATACGATCGGGGATAACTGTTTTAAATACAGCCTGCTTTCTAAGCCGGTTAACCTTTGCCCAGGTTACAGGAATTAGCCCATTAGCCTCCCTGCTAAAGGTTGCAAGGTACACCAGCCGGTTATCAGATGGAATCCGGCAATCGAGTGAAATTTCTACCGTATTAACTATCTCAGCACTTACATCAACAATACATGGGCTGTTGAGCGGCTCCGGGACAAATTCATCCCTGTTTCGAATAAAAAAAGGTGCAGAGTGTTGAGCTGCAAAGGTTTGCCTATAAATATTCATCACGCCATCATCAGCAAATTTTTTATTGCGTAACACCGGAGTTTCCGACTCCGGCGAAAACGTCAACGAACGCCCCAACGAATCCAATACAGAACAGTGAAAATGACGACCCTCCAACGAACGGTAAGCAGAGTTAAACTCGATCGCTACCGGAACCCCACACGCCCGGAGTCCTACCGTGCCATAGTGTGCAATTTCCACACAATCGTGGAAGCCCCTGAAAAACAACTCCTTCATGCCTATGTAATCGTCGAACGGATACTGCCACATAAACCAGTGAAGGCGCGATACTGCGGTGTTATAGCGCTCGATAGCTGTCGTAAGCGACACTTCCTCTGCAGTAGTAACATACTTCGACAGCAACCGTGCAAGATCGGCCCCCGACTCGGCTATTGGGTAGTACTGTAACGAACGATAGGGCAGCAGATATTCGCAAAAAGTTTCAAAATCCAGAGCTCTACACAACGACGACTGCTCCCATTGTAAAAAGGCATGATCGATGTGCGCAATCAGAAAACCAGCATCCAACCGTTGTAGGTCGTTGACAAACTCTGTGCGAACAACCGGCTGTTTAAAAACCAACGACTGAACCATTTCACGAAACGGAGTATCGCGCACACGCAAGCTATCCATCAGGCTTTTTGTCGATAGCAGGCTATCGGGAAGTTCCGACACTAACGAATAATAAATAGAATCAGCCCGAAAAGCCAACGTGTCAATCAACGGATCGTAGCTCTCAACCAGCTTTGTACTAAAATGATACTGCATATTTTCAATAAGATAGCACGCTGCCTTATATTTCAACATATCCTTGCCTTTGTAATGCTCTAAAACCTTTTCCAGTTCGGTGCGGTTAGTGCCGGAAATGATTAATGAATGTTCCAGTTCATTGGAGATGCATGAACAAAGACTTATAAGCAAAAAAAGGAATAACCGGATCTTTCGCTTTAACTCCGTTAGTATCGATAAAATTCGTTTGCTAACAGAACTATAGATCAATAGATTGATTTGCATCATACTCAATTACAATAACAGGTCCTATTTGGAGTTAAATAATTCGAATACAGCAGGTTAACTATTATTACATTCTGTACAGCCATCTGAAAATACGGAGATATAACATTCTGATTATTTAATCTCAAACTATTATCCAGCTGAAAAACACCCCACGAAAACACCCTTACCCTCGGTGATAACTCTTATTCGACATTCACCGTCAGGTAACATGCTTAACTCTCTAAATGCAGTATCTGAAGTTCCAAAGTTAAAAAACTGATTAAATACGGTAGCTCCGGTAATTTCGATTTGAACTGCAGAAGAGTAATTCACTGCCGGAATATTTAAAATACTACCGGAAAGATAAGCATTAAAAGAGACTGGATTCTGAGCCGGCACTTTAATAGTTCCATCAATAGTCTTTGTCTTTAATGTGATTTATGAACTACTGTTAATATTACCTGCTACTAAAAAATTTAGAAAGACCACCTTCTGCAATAGACTCAATAATAAAACAATACTTTTTCTCATGGCTGTTAAATTAAAATTTCGGGACAAATATATTTTAAATAAAATATTTACACAATAATTCAGCCTAAATAAATAAAAAGTTTCGCTAATAACCAACACAAAACACTGATTACAACTGAATTATAAAATTAAAGTTTCGGGGCATTATTACCCGATTACCCTTGTGTTAACAAGCAAGTCGGATCCAGCAGATCTTAGAAGAAATAAACTCTTACCCTTATAAATGGATCTGTTTTAACACAATATTATTATCTAGTAGTTTCTTTCTCAATTTTGATTTTCTACTTCTTACCGAATCTTCAGTGGTATTTAATAAAATAGCAATTTGATTATTATCCAACTTAAATCGGGCAAAGATTAACATAATTTTATCACTGGAATTCAACAATTCCAGTCGACTATGATACTCTAAATCGGTAAATTCAAAAAAATCTTTTTCAGAAAAAAACATCGTCGGATCTATTTTGGAAAATTGAATAAAATCTTTATGTGTACTTTCGATTTTCCTTAATAATAATTCATTTTTTTCAAGGTATGGATTCATTTTAAGTTCCTCCAATACTTTTTTTACCATTTCATTTCTCTCGGATATTTGCCGATAAATAGGCAATAAAAAGTTCTTTTGCTTCAACTCACTTTCTAAGCGTTCTTTATTTAAAATTGTTTTTTGATATTCTATTTCTATTCTTTGCTTTTCACTTTTTGCGAACCTTACTTCTGCTTCTTTACGTATTTTAAATTGTCTTCTTAAGATAAGTCCGCTGCAAATAAGTAAAAAAAGCAAAACAATAATGCCTATGTACAAATATATTTGAGTTTTATAGCGACGTGCTTTAATTTCAATTTGATTCAAATCGTATTTTTTTTCCAATTCAAGAAGGCTGGCTTTCAAATTGCTTTCAATCAGTTTGCTCTTTAACTGGTATGCTTTTGTTAACGCAATTAAACTTTTCTCCCATTGTTTTAAACTTGCCGCTATTTCCGAGATGTTTTGATAATAATAATAATTATAAAACTTCGTAGTGTCATTAATATTTTCTACCGCCTTTTCTGCATAAAGGAGAGATTGAGTTTTGAATTGCAATTGCCTGTAATTTCCAGACAATTTGTAATAAATTTCACTTAATTCTCCTCCTTTCAGATATAATGTATCGGCCAGAAGTTGCATATTGATAAACAGAGCTTTTTCCGGTTTACCTACTGACTCATAATAACTAGATTCAATAAGATTAATGTCAAGACGTTCTGTTGCAGACAAATTCTGAAACCTTGTTAAAGTATCAATACATAGTTTTGTATTGTCCCAATCATTATTTTGCATGTAACTCCAGGCTAAATCTCTACAAGAATTAAAAAGATCGTTTCTATACCCTAACTGTTGAGCGACTTGAATTGATTTTTTCAAGTACTCTATGCTTTGTCTGGAGTTTTCATTTTCATAAAAAAGAGTCCCTAAATCATAGTAGCAGTACAAAGCGCTTTTCGAATTCTTACGTTTAGCGTTCTCCAGCACATGTGCAGCCATTTTTATGGGCACTTACGCC
>JAQVGK010000214.1 GCA_028696755.1 Bacteroidales bacterium
GAGCGGCCCGCCATTTTGCCCGGCCCTCCCGCGGAGCTTCGTAGAACAATTATCGCTTAATATGACTATTTTAAGCTCGTTATTTTTTCTACAAATGAGAGTTCTCGCTTTTTTTCCTTAACTAAACGACATTGATGCAGGATTTGGGAATAACTCAAAATCTATTTCCGCAATGTTGCTGTAACCAACCGAGCTAAATATTTCAATTTGTCCAAAATGATCACACAAATATGAATCTGTAATAGTATATGAATATAATCCTGGTGCAAGGTTAGACAATGTAAATTCAGTTGACGAATCGCTCCAAACTATTTCGTAAGGTTCTGCACCCGAAATTATTTCAATTTCTATACTTCCATCATTGGCTCCAATTTCACTTGGGTGAACAATAATTTCGTTGTAAACCAATTCATCAGCAATGGTAATGTTTATACTTCCAGTTGCATCACAAGTGTATTGGTCCGTTACTGTTATCAAATATTCTCCTGTTTCTACAACTTCGATTTCTTGATTTGATGAACCTGTGCTCCATTCGTAATCCGTATAGTCTCCAGCGTTAAGAAAAATGCCTTGACCATTGCAAACTGTTGTGTCGTTGCCCAAATTTACTGTTTGTGATGACATTATTGCATGTGCAGATTCGCGAGATGAAGTACAACCGCTTCCAAATCCTTGAAAAACTTCAATATCGTAAAAGAAATACCAAAAGCTGTTGCTAAAGTTGTTGCCTGTGATGCTTATTATTCCCGGAACAGTAAATGGATAGCCAACATCAGGTCCACTATAATCCCCAGTATAAGATAAATTATTAGCAGTGTTTACATGAATAGCATAATCTTCACCAGCCAGAACTTCGAAGTTTAAATCAATAATTGATTCTCCATCAGGAATATTTATTACTCGAGTATCGAGAACAATACCACCTGAGTTTTTAAGAGTAATAGTTCTGCTAGCGGCACCACTTGCAAATACTTTAGCTTTTGTAATAGTAACATCAGAGATTGCATCAAAATAAATTGCTCTGTCAATAGAGAATCCAAAATAGCCTCCAAGTCCCGAGTTGTCTTCAAGTCCAAAATTGTAATACTCAGGTTCAACAAAATATTGATAATAAATAGTTGTGTCGTTTTGTAAGTTTGCAAAGCTAATATTTGATGCTGTTTGAATTGGCGTTGAACTATTAGCAGAAGTAAACCATTCAAATATTTCATTTTCGGGAGAAAAGAAACTTACATTTTCGCCATCGCAGAAGTGTTGGTCAGAAACAATTGGGGGAAGTCCTCTTTCAATTAATACTGAATTAGGAACACTAATGGTAGATGTGCCGTTTGAATTTGTGACTAGAAGGCTTACGCTGTAGTAACCGTTTGATAGATAATAGTGTGTTGGATTCTGTTCTGTTGAGCTGTTGCCATCGCCGAAATGCCAGAGCCATGAGTCTGCAGCAGGATTACACGACGAAAGGTCCATAAAACTTACTTCGCCTGTGCAGTTATTTGGTTGTGAATGCGTGAAATTTGCAACCGGTGGTCCTGGAGGAGATTCGATACAAAATACTGCCGATTCGGTAAAATCAAAGTCGCAGCCAGTTGCAATTTCAGTTTCATCAATTAAATTCTCGATCAAATAAAATCCATCCCCAAATCCAGCACATATGCCGTCTCCATACGAATCATTTATTGTAAAAGTGTAACATCCAGCAGGTAGGCAAAGAAGAGTGGTATGGAGAGAATTTGAAGCATAATTGCTGCCAGAGGCAACTGTTTCGCTTGCTGCATTTGTTAGAGTCCATGAAGTTTCGTAACCATAATTATCTGTCATAATGGAAATAAGTGTTTGGGTTCCATTTGCATAATTAAATGCTGTGCTTTTGCTGTTGTTTGATGAGTTGGCATCTGTAGTGTTGTTTGGAGACGAACAACCAAATTGAATAGCATGATTTCCCGCTGGAACAGTTGCTGGATCAAAATATACAAGAATACTATCTCCTGGCAATATAGTTTCGGTTATATTTTGAACTACTAGCGGGTAAAAGTCGAGACGGTAACTTGCCGTAAAAGAATTTATGGTTTCTGTTCCATAATTTACGTACCAAACAGCAGGCTCTAAAACTTCGAATCCACAATAATCAGAAAGTGGACTCTCAATTAGTCCTGCGCCAATATCAACTCCATCTGTTTTTGTATTTAGGCTGTTTGATTGTAAATTATTTATTTCAAAATTTTGTCCAATAGAAATATAACTACATAAACAGATAAATAGGGTAATAGAAAAATTTTTCATAGTTTCAATGCTGTTGTTTGAGACAGTAAATTTAGCAAAAAAACAAACACTGAATAACTATTTGCCTATTTTCTGTAATTATTCTTTTTCGCAATTAAATGTTTAACCCCATGTGCGGTCTTAGAAAGCTTTAAGTTTATTTCAAGAGATTTTGCAAATCCTGCTTTTTGAACTTTTACCTCGAATTTTTCGGCAAAAAAGTAAAATAAAGAGTTTTTAAGATAAATATGCTTATCAATTTTATTCCTGCGCCACTCTTCGTTTACCCAGTGTATAACATGCCACTTGTTTGGGATTTCTGGCTTGCTGCGAAGATATTTTCTTATTAAATTCCAGCTGTCAGGATTTGAGAATTCGCGAATATATGAAGTTAATCCTGCTTTTTTTACATTGTCAATCAGTATTTGAATTGGAAGATGCCAATCGCGATTGTTTTCATCTACTTTTGCTACAGCCTCTTCAAAGCATTTTTTCATTAAAATACTATTCTTAGGACATTTCATAATGTTTCCTACTAACTGTAGCGAATGGTGAGTCCTAAAAACATATTCAGTTTCAAAATCTAGTGGTTTTAAGCAGGTAACATCCATGTCGGTCCACCAACCTCCGTGAATATACAGTAATTTGTATCGAAAGATGTCACTAAATCCTGCATAACTTCCTTTGCCGTGGCCAAATTGATTTGAATATTTGTAGCAGAAAACATTCTTTCGAGGAAAGATTTCGTTGGCATCTTTAAGAAGTGTTCCGTCCGGCAATGGAGTTTCAATTTTATCATATGCCCATAATACAAAATCATGTCCGTTTGCAATAAACGATTTTATGGTAAGCAACTCGGTAGGAGAAAGCGTTTTCCCAATCCACAAAGCATTTACAGTTTTGTTATCTTCACTCATAAAAATGCGTTTATCTAAAGCAAAATTAGAAAAATTATTTATTAAATTTATGTTGTTTTTTACTGTTTTTAAGCAGGCGACTGTTGATAAATCTATCTATATATATATAGTTTGTTAGAATTCGATAGAATCTGAAAGTAGTTATTAATATGTTTTGTATTTTTGCATCTTAAACGTTAGATGTAATTATATGAAAATTAAATTATTTGCAACAACAGTTTTATTGATTCTATCAATATCAGTATTTGCTATTTCATCTCCAACCAATTCTGCTCCAGCAAATGGGTCTACTAATCAATTTTTAGCTGTGACGATTGATTGGAGTAATGTAACTGGTAATGCTGGTTATATTTATCAATTGGATACAACGCCTTTATTTAATTCTACATTATTGAGAGAAGGTCCAACACCAGCAAATTCATCGCAGGCAACAATGTATGATTTATATTTTGGAACAACATATTATTGGCGGGCGGCTACAAAATCAACGGTTGATACATCTGCTTGGTCGGCTACTTGGAGTTTTACAACACTAGTAACATTTGCAAATGTTTCGCCCACTAATGGGGCAACAAGTCAAGCTGTTTCGGTTACAATAGATTGGGCAACAGTTACAGGGAATAGTGGTTATATTTATCAAATTGACACAACTCCCTTGTTCAATTCTAGTTTACTAAGAGAAGAAGCGACACCAATAAATTCATCGCAAGCTACGCTTTATGATTTGTACTTCGGGACACAGTACTATTGGAGAGCTGCTGCAAAAACATTAGTAGACACATCGGATTGGTCTGCAACGTGGAATTTTACAACTTCTGATTTAGTTTATGGAGTAAGTCCTACAAACGGATCTAGCTCTCAACCTGTTGGCTTGACCATAGATTGGAGTAGCATTAATGGGAATACAGGCTATATCTATGAGTATGACACTGTTTCTACATTTAATTCACCCATGTTTGTTACTGGAATAACTGCTGCAGATATGTCTCAAGTGTATGTTAGTAGCCTTCGCTTTGGTCAACAGTATTATTGGCGTGTTGCTGCTAAAAATGCAGTTGATACATCAGCTTGGAGTGCGACCTGGAGTTTTACAACATCTGATTTAGTTTATGGAGTAAGTCCAACAAACGGGTCTAGCTCTCAACCTGTTGGCTTGACCATAGATTGGAGTAGTATTAATGGGAATACTGGCTATATATATGAGTATGACACTGTTTCTACATTTAATTCAACAGTGTTTTATACTGGAACAACTGTTGCAGATATGTCTCAAGTGTATGTTGGTAGCCTTCGCTTTGGTCAACAGTATTATTGGCGTGTTGCTGCTAAAAATGCCGTTGATACATCAGCTTGGAGTGCGACTTGGAGTTTTACAACATCTGATTTAGTTTATGGAGTAAGTCCAACAAACGGGTCTAGCTCACAACCTGTTGGCTTGACCATAGATTGGAGTAGTATTAATGGGAATACTGGCTATATCTATGAGTATGACACTGTTTCTACATTTAATTCACCAGTGTTTTATACTGGAACAACAGTTGCAGATATGTCTCAAGTGTATGTTGGTAGCCTTCGCTTTGGTCAACAGTATTATTGGCGTGTTGCTGCTAAAAATGCCGTTGATACATCAGCTTGGAGTGCGACCTGGAGTTTTACAACATCTGATTTAGTTTATGGAGTAAGTCCAACAAACGGGTCTAGCTCTCAACCTGTTGGCTTGACCATAGATTGGAGTAGTATTAATGGTAATACAGGCTATATCTATGAGTATGACACTGTTTCTACATTTAATTCCCCCATGTTTGTTACTGGAACAACTGTTGCAGATATGTCACAAGTTTATGTTAGTAGCCTTCGCTTTGGTCAACAGTATTATTGGCGTGTTGCTGCAAAAAATGCAGTTGATACATCAGCTTGGTCAAGTGTTTGGGGATTTACGACAGGTGATATTGTTACGAATTATACACCAGCAAATGGGGCAACTGGGATATCAGTTAATCCTACACTAGATTGGAGTAGCTTTACTGGAGCAATTGGGTATATATGTAGGGTTGATACTACAATGAATTTTAATTCTCCAGAGCTACAAACATATAGTGGTGTTAATTCTACATCTGGATTTGCTGGTTTACGATATGGGACAGAATATTATTGGCAGGCTGCGGCACGTAATGATATTGATACATCGCAATGGAGTGTTGTATGGATGTTTACAACTGCATTTGAAATGTCAACTGCTCCAACATTAATTAGTCCTGCAAATTCAAGTCTGGATATCTCATATCTGAGCGTTGGATTAGAATGGGAAAGCATTGTTTCGGCAAACACTTACCAATATCAAGTGAGCACAAATTCAGGATTTACATCTTTGATTTATAATAGCACAACATCATTGGTCACCACAAATATTTCGGGATTGAATCCATACACTGTGTACTATTGGAGGGTTCGTGCTAGCAACGCAAATGGAAATTCGCCTTGGTCATCAGTTTGGTCGTTTACAACCGAAAGTGCCGATCTAACAGCTCCAATTCTAGTTTCGCCTTCGAATGGAGCAACAGACGTAGCATCCGCTTCATTATTTCTTGACTGGAATTCTGTATTTGGTGCAACGGCATATGTTTTTGAAATAACCGAAGATGAAAATTTTGTTTCAGGAATTACAACTCAACAAGTTAGCGAAACTTTTAAAGAAATCATTGGTCTTTCTGATGGTACTGAGTATTTCTGGAGAGTAAAAGCCACCGACGGTGCCGTTTATAGCGATTGGTCGGAGGTATGGAGTTTTTCAACTGAAATCGATGGTCTAGATGCGCCTGTTCTTGTTTCTCCTTTAAACAATTCTACAGGTGTTGATTTTAATATTATTGTTTTAAACTGGAATCAGGTGGTTGGTGCAACTGAATACAGTTTAGAGTTTTCTACAGATGATACTTTTGAGAGTAACGTTGTGGTTGAAACCGTTTCAACTACAGAGAAGACTTTGATAGATTTAGAAGAAAATACTCAGTATTTCTGGCGAGTAAAAGCATCTAATGGAACTATTGAAAGTGCTTGGTCGGAAGTGTGGAATTTTACAACAGATGAGCAAATTGTGTACTATACGCTTACAATAACTATCGAAGGTGGTGGT
>JAQVGK010000215.1 GCA_028696755.1 Bacteroidales bacterium
AGATCCATCGCAGCCAATCGAAGTACGAGTACAAAACCTTTTGTCGTTAATGACTCCTGAAGAAAAATTCAGGCAAATGTTTATGATTCCTGGCGAAATTGGAACTGATTCATCAACATACTATTCTGGTCTATTTGGATTTCAAGTTGGGACTACAGCCCAGCAAAGCGACATTGCAAACCAGATGATGAATTACAACTCAAGTTCAAAGGCATATGAGTCGGTTGTAAAAATAAATGAAATCCAAAAATATTTTATCGAACAAAGCAGACTGGGCATTCCAATGTTACCATTCGACGAAGCATTACATGGATTAGTAAGACCTGGAGCAACTGCTTTCCCGCAGTCAATTGGTTTAGCGGCAACCTGGAATCCCGACTTAGTAAGCACAGTTGCCGGAGCCATTGCAGATGAGTGTGGCAGTCGTGGAATCAAGCAAATATTATCTCCAGTTGTTAATGTTTGTACTGATGTTCGCTGGGGAAGAACCGAAGAAACCTATGGAGAAGATCCGTTTCTTGTTTCACAAATGGCAATTGCATACATTTCCGCATTTGAAAGCCGTGGAATAATTACCACACCCAAACATTTTGCTGCAAACTCTGGCGATGGAGGTCGCGACTCCTATCCTATTCATTATAACGAGAGATACATGCGCGAAGTGATTCTGCCTCCCTTCGAGGAAAGCATAAAATTTGCAGGAGCTCGTTCGATAATGACAGCATACAACTCATACGACGGAACCCCGTGTACTGCAAATGATTATCTGCTAAATGAGATTCTCAGAAAAGAATGGGGATTCGGAGGTTTTGTAATTTCAGATGCAGGTGCAACTGGAGGTGCCAATGTTCTACATTTTACTGCCTCCGATTATGCCGATGCCACAGTAAAATCTATTAATGGTGGACTAGATGTTATTTTTCAAACAGATATAAATCATCAATCACTATTCATTCCTCCATTTCTCGATGGCAGGCTTAGCAATGCAACAATCGACACATCTGTAGCAAGAATTCTCAGGTTAAAGTTCGAATTAGGATTATTCGAAAACCCTTATGCTGATCCACAGAAAGCTGCCGAAATAAATGGATGTGATAAACATAAACAAATTGCCGAACAAGCTGCATTGGAATCAATTGTTCTTTTAAAAAATGAAAACGACATTTTACCAATTGGCAAAACCACAAAATCAATTGCAGTTATTGGTCAAGATGCTGTTGAAGCAAGACTTGGTGGATATAGTGGTCCCGGAAATGAAAACATTAGTATTTTAGAAGGCATTCAAAACTTTGTTGGACAAGAAGTTGATGTTAATTATACAATCGGTTGTCATCGCAAAAATATTGAATGTGTTACAATTCCGACAGAAGCATTATCATGCAAAGTTGACAACAAAACACAAAACGGGTTACGAGGAGATTATTATAATAATGTAAATCTATCAGGAGTTCCAGTTTTTACTCGTTGTGACAACCAGATTGAGTTTCAATGGACATTATTTTCGCCCGATCCCGAAAAATTGAGTTATGATTTTTATTCGGTACGATGGACGGGCAAAATAAAATCACCAGAAAGTGGCATTTTCAAAATCGGCATCGACGGAAATGATGGTTACCGATTATATATCGACGAAAAACTGATAATTGATAATTGGATAAAGAAAAGCAAGCATACTATAGTTGTCGATTTTGAGTTCGAAAAAAATCGCGAATACGATATCAAAATAGAATTTTATGAGCCAGTTGGTAACGCTTGGTTTAATTTAATCTGGAATGTTGGTGTTAAAAATAATGAAAATTTAGAAATTGAAAAAGCTGTAAATCTTGCGGCAGAATCAGAAATTGCAATTATTGTAGTTGGAATTGAAGAAGGCGAATTTCGCGACCGTGCTTATCTTAATTTGCCTGGAAAACAAGAAGAACTTATTAAAGCTGTTGCAGCAACAGGAAAGCCTGTAATTGTAGTTATAGTTGGTGGCAGTGCAATCACAATGAATAATTGGATAAATGAAGTTGATGGAATTATTGATGTGTGGTATCCTGGCGAACAAGGCGGGAATGCGGTTGCAAAAGTTCTTTTCGGAGAATACAATCCAGCTGGTCGCTTACCGATTACTTTCCCGGTTTTTGAAGGGCAGTTACCTCTAGTTTATAATCACAAACCAACAGGACGAGGCGATGATTACGATAATCTAACTGGAAAACCTTTATTTCCATTTGGTTTTGGATTAAGCTACACAAGCTTTCAGTACTCAGATATTAAACTTGAGAAAAATCAAATTGCACCAGATGAAACAACTTCTGTTTCTGTGAAAGTTACTAATATTGGAAAACTTGCAGGTGATGAAGTTGTTCAATTGTACATTAGAGATGAATTAGCCTCTATTGCACGACCGGTTACTGAATTAAAAGGATTTAAAAGAATACATCTTGCAAGTAACGAATCAAAAATTATTGAATTTGACATTACACCCGAAATGCTATCAATGTATGATATGGATATGAATAAAATAGTTGAGCCTGGAAGCTTTAGAATTTTGATAGGTGGTTCGTCGATGGATATAAGGCAGAGAATAATTCTGACAGTAGTAAAATAAATTAAGGGTAATACACGCAACATTTCTTGCCTCTCGGACATTTTTTTTGTATCTTTGTTTAGTTTTAGAAAATTAATATGGGACAAATAACATTCGAAATAGACAATAGTAACGATTTACAATTATTAATTAATATTGCCGAAAAGCTTGGCATAAAAAAGTTCTTTATCACTAACAGAGAAAAGACCAAATCTTCAAAAAATAAAAAATTGTTACAAATAATTGAAAAAGGTGTGGATATCTCAAACTTTGGAAATATTGAAGAGTGGCTAAGAAACGAACGTAAAGACAGAAGCATTAACCTAGAGAATATATGATTCTACTTGACACCAATATTATAATTTATTCTGCCCTTGAAAACCACAAAAATCTGCGAGAGTTTTTCAAAAACTCAAATGCTGGGTGTTCTATGATTTCACATTTAGAGGTGCTTGGTTATCATAAAATTACACCAGAACAAATTAAGTATTTTGAAGCAGTTTTTGAGTTAGCTGAGACAATGCCTATAACTGAAGAGGTTATACAACAAGCAATAACTTTTCGTAAAAAACATAGTATGTCGGTTGCAGATTCAATTATTGCAGCGACAGCAAAAGTGTATAATGCAACATTATATACAAATAATATAAAAGACTTTGCTTTCATTAAAGAGATTAAATTATATAATCCTATGTTGACTTAAATAACACATTTTCAGTTTTAAGATCTTACTTCTTTATAAATCTCCCACAACCAGTTTCTTCACCATCACAAATGAGTTTAAAAAAGTAAATTCCAGCCTTTTTATCAGAGTTATCTAAAATTACTGATTGACCATTAACATCATCAATTTGCTGAACCAATTCTCCTGCGACATTATAAACCATTAAAGACTGCTTTTTAAGGTATGGATTTGCAAAATTTATTGTGCAAAAATCGCTGCATGGATTTGGATATACATTTACAGTTTCGTAAACGATTGCAGGAATATTTTCGTGTGACACACCTGTATAGTTTACTCTAAAGCTAATTGAATAGTCAATTGGATCGTACATATCGTTAGGAATATCAACCTCTATGTGCAAAATAGTCTTTCCATCGAAATATTCCAAAGCATGTATTACCAAGCTATAGACGCTTGATAAAGAAATTACCTCAAAATTTGTCACATCATTACAATACCAAGGTAGCTCAACAGGGTAATAAATTCTTGTATCTCCAAAGTGAAACTTATCCCACATAGGCCAATAACCATCTGGCTTATTGAAATTAATATTAACTTCAAGAGTAGTTGCATCAATAGAATCAATTTCGGCAGTTGTGATTTTAATATCATCGGTATGATCATTTGCATACGGATTGAATAATGGATCGCCAAAATAAATCCTGTTAGCTTTTCCTCCCAGCATATAAGTTGCTCCCGAATATTCATACGGGTCAAATGTGCCAGATACGAGAACATCCGAAACGTATGTTGATTCGCCCTGCTCAAAAATTCTAAGGTTGGGACGATTTCCCAGGAAACCCATTACAACTCCGTCAACTGATCTTTTATGTATATCACCAAGAGGCTCATCATACAAAAATGCATTATAAACATCCTCGCCTTGATCGTTAGCATTATTAGCACCACAAGGAGCAAAATATCCTGTTATTCCAGTTTTTAAAATTGATAAAGCAAAACTAAATGTTTCGCTCATAGTATAAAACTCAACCAAGCCCTGTGTATCGCCAAAAGTAGCTTCGATATCACCTTCTACCATAACAGATTTGGTTTCGCCGGCGTGACATGCTCCATTAAATGCAACTGCAGGATATAGATTAAGAGGTGCTATATCATAACTACTTAAACCGGCACGTGCATAGGCAGGATCTGCAATCTTAGCCTCATCATAAAGCCAAGAAGGAGGATCACAAGACATATTTCCACCTTCAAAAAGCCAAAGCATGTGAGCATCTCCATTGTGACCGATATCTAGCATTTTGTTATTTTCCATGTACGACGAATTTGCCAGAAAGAAATCGCGACCTGATCCATCATCATTTGTTTCGAGCCAAATACATGATTCACTTTCGGTATTGAGTAAACTCTCCCATCCGCTCGAGCCTTGATAAACCAGATTTAGTGAAGTTGCCACATATCCACCAATATTCAGAGGAAAATCCTGAATATTCTCTGTTTCGGCCTGAATGATTCGGCTAACAAAATTAAAGGCATCATCGGCTGTAGCACCAGTAATAAAACCATAAGAGAAATCACTAAAAGGATCATCATCCAGCATTGTGCTCATCATTAAAAACTCACGTATAAAATTGATATGAAGTTCATCAGGCTTAACAACCACGGCGACATAGCGAGGGTTAAGATTAATAAGTTCTGGTAAAATCAATTCTACATTCTCTGGATCGAAATACACTATTTCAGCATCAAGATAATCGGCTAAAGCATAAACCGAGTAAAAAAGTCGTCGGTTATGTTATCGATTGAAGTTAGGACAATGTAGTTTTGGCTTTGAGAAAAAACACTAAAGGATAATCCTATCAGGATAAATGAGATGGCAAGACTCTTTTTCATAAAATTCAGATTTTTGGGACATTGGTTGCTTAAATTGTAAAATTATCTAATTATTCAATCAGTTTTGTTTTTTTTATCTTTGAAGAAAAAAAATATGAAAATAACCAAGTTTTATGCTTTAGCTGCAATCTTATCAATAATAAACATCAGCACAAATGCACAAACAAAAATAGATCCCGCCGAAATTGACGAAAAAATGCAATGGTTTGCCGATGCAAAACTCGGGATTTTTATTCACGCTGGCATTTATTCGGTTGATGGTGTTGGCGAATCATGGAGTTTTCACAACAAAAGAATTTCTCATGCAGAATACATGAAGCAATTAAAAAACTTCACTCTAAAAAACTATAAACCAGAAGAGTGGGCAGAACTTATTGCAGAATCAGGCGCAGGCTATGCAGTGATTACAACAAAACATCATGATGGAGTGGCAACGTACGATACAAAAATGAACGATTTAAGCATTGTAAAAAAGACTCCAGCAAAAATCGATATGATCCAACCCTTGTTTAACGAACTTCGAAAAAGAAATATAAAATGTGGTGCATATTACTCACTTATTGATTGGTCTTACGAAGATTATCCTGGATTTTTAAATGATAGTTCAAGATATAAAATTGAGGATGATTATACCAGATGGAATAAATTTAGAGCATTTATGCAAGGACAAATTAACGAGATCTTAACTGCTTACAACCCTGATTTATGGTGGTTTGATGGCGACTGGGAGCAAAGTGCAGAAGAATGGGAAGCTGAAAAAATCCGTAAAATGATTTTAAAACACAATCCAACTGCAATTATAAACGGCAGACTGCAAGGATATGGCGACTACTCCACACCAGAACAGAATTTTCCAGTTAGCAGACCAAAATTCCCATGGTGGGAACTCTGCATGACAATTAACGATAGTTGGGGATTTCAACACACCGATCTAAACTTTAAAACGCCTTATGAGATTATCACAATTTTTGCTGATGTAATTTCGAAAGGTGGAAATATGCTTCTAGACTTTGGTCCACGTGAAGATGGTAGTATCCCAGATGAATCAGTCTTTGTAATTAAAGAACTCGGCGCTTGGAACAAAAAACACTACGAAGCAATTTTTGGAACTTTAGCAGGGATGGATGCAGGACATTTTTACGGACCATCAACAATTTCTAAA
>JAQVGK010000216.1 GCA_028696755.1 Bacteroidales bacterium
AAATCGAGGTTATTTTGCAGGCAATTGATGTTAGCGGACCACTCGGGCATAGAAACAGGGCAATAATTGAAGTACTTTATGGATGTGGATTGCGAGTTTCGGAGTGTGCAGAATTACGAATTTCGAACATTTTTTACAAGGAAGAATTCATTAAAGTAATTGGAAAAGGAGATAAGCAGCGACTCGTTCCATTAGGATCGGCAGCAGTTAGGGAAATAGACAATTATTACAAGTCGTTCCGAAATCACATTATTCCAAAGAAGGGAAATGTAGATTATCTTTTTCTAAATCGCCGAGGGAGTAAACTCTCAAGAGTAATGATCTTTAATATTGTTAAGGATGCTTGTCAGTTAGCAGGAATAACGAAAATTATCTCACCTCATACATTCCGACATTCGTTTGCCACACATCTAATTGAAGGTGGTGCAGATTTGCGTGCAGTGCAAGAAATGCTAGGCCATGAATCAATTACAACTACTGAAATTTACACTCATATCGATAGAGAGTATTTAAGAGAGACGATAATACAGTTTCATCCAAGATCTTAAATGATTGCAAAAAAAAAGCCATCCGAAGATGGCCTAATTTTATCTTATTAGTTGTATTACTCCACTATGCTCGTATCCGATATTATTGAAGTCGGTGAATTTTGCGTACCAGTAATAAACACCGTTGGCAAGATATTTATCACCTTTCAATCGTGAGCCATCGGTTCCGTCCCATGCGCCTTCGCCACATGTATCGCAGCCTACCTCTGGATCAAAGTCATCGGAACTGTAAACCAGCTCGCCCCATCTGTTGTAAATCACCATGCTAAATGAGTATGGATCAATTCCATTACCACAAATTCTAAAGCAGTCGTTTTTACCGTCACCATTAGGAGTAAATGCTGTTGGAGCATAGATAGTATAATCTTCACGAATTAGTACTGTTCTCATAGCTGTATCAGTACAGCCATATTCGTTTTCGCTAACCAACATAACCTCATATTCACCCATATTTTGATAATAATGCTGTGGATTTCTGAAATTTATAGTAGAGTCTCCATCACCATAATACCAGAAGTAGAACAATGCTTCTTCGGAATAGTTGTCGAAATTGATTACTGGATTCAGAATACCTGCAACCTCTGGTGAAGCAGAGAAATTTGCATAAGGTTGTGGAAATATTTCAAGAAAATCTTCTTTTGTAAGACTATCGAGACAACCATATTCTGATTTAACCTCGAGACTAATGTCATAAATTCCACCCTCGCTATAACGATGAGTAGGATTTTTAACGAATGCAAAAACATTATCACCAAAATCCCAGACATAAGTATTTGTTGAGACAGTATCTAGTGCAGTAAAAGTAATTACTTGTCCGGGACAACCTTCGAGAACATCGGCACTAAAGTCTATTTCGGGAAGAGGGAGAACATAAATTGTAAGAGAATCAGTAGCAATAGGAGTTTCGCACAAATCTTCGACAACAAAAACATAATCGGTAGTTTCGGTTGGAGTAACATACATTGGAGATGCAACAATTTGTCCGTACTGATTGTGAATGATGTAAGGGCCACCGTTTCCGCCTTGAATATCTAATTCGACGTAAGTACTATCGCCCAGACAAACATTGTTAACACTATTAACAACATAATCTATAGTTATTGGAGGATTTACATAGACTGTGGCATAACTGCCATCCACTGTACATCCATTATCATCAGTAACTGTAAGATCGTAGCGTGTAGTAGTTAATGGACTTGTATAAAACTGATGATTATTATTTTCTTCACCGTTTGTTCCTTCCCAATGGAAATAATATGGTTGTGATCCTCCAGAAGCCTGACCAACGACTAGTGCGTTACCGCCAATACAAATTGTTGGATTGTACAAAGTTAGTACTGTCATTTGGGTTGGAGAAGATATTGTTGAAGATCCATAAACGCGACAATTATTATCGTCACTCACTGTAAGATGATACGTTCCTGGACCAGCGATTAAAGACTCTGTTTGATTATTATTTGACCAAATATAATTATAAGGAGGCGTTCCGCCAAATACGAGTGCTGTGGCAGTACCAGTTTCTGAATCCCAACAATCGGCGTCCTCAGTATCAATATTCATTTGTAAAAGCATCGGTTGATTTATAACAAACATTGTATCTGCACGACAGCCAATTCTATCAGTTATTGTAACTGTAAATAAACCTGCACATAAATCGTTTAAGTATGGTCCGTTCGAATCCCAGCTATACACGAATGGCTGTAATCCTCCTTGAACACCAAGGAGAGCAGAACCATCACAAGATTGATAACAAGTGTTATCTTCGGTAGTGAGTGATAGCACAAATTCAGGAGATACAATTACTTCGGATGTAGCAAGATTACTAACGCAATCGTGATCATCAACTACATAAACTGTATAAGTTACATCGGCAAGAGGAACAATATTAAAAGCTTGAGGACCAGTATGATAACCAGTTCCATCACCATTATTCCAGAAGAACGTATATGGTCCAGTACCACCCATTTCTTGAGCAACAATGTTTACCGACTGATTTTCGCACAACTCGAAATCGCCAGAGGTTAACACTTGCAAAAGATTTGGTTGTAAAATGTCATACTGATCGAAGTTAGTACAGCCATTATCATCATAGACTGTTACCATGTAGTGGCCAGCATATATTGCATTATGTGATCCACCATTAAAACCATCGCTCCACAAATAAGTGTATGGTGGTGTTCCTCCACTTGCCCAAATATTTGCCCCTCCACTATTTTCTCCAAAGCAATTTACGTGGTAATAACTAGTGTCATGTTCGAGAAGCGTTGGTTCTGTAATTGTATAACTTGTGGCATACTCACATCCGTTAAAATCGGTAACTATCAATGCATAATCTCCTGCACATAAATCGGCAACGACATTTGAGCTCGAAGGCCATGAATATGAATATGGGGCTGTTCCACCACTAACAACAATACTTGCACGACCTCCACAAGACTGAAAACAAGGATCATTGTCGACTGTTATTACACCGCTTAAAGGTTGTGGAACAGAAATATTGATACTATTAACAACAGTTACATTGCTTTCAGTAACTGTAACACTTACAACATGATTTCCAGGTGCTGGGAAATTAATCGTGTACGGACCCTCTTCATCACCGCTTATAACACTTGCATCTCCAAAATCCCACTGATAAGTTGCTAATCCAGGCACAACTGTTCCTGTAAACACAATTCCAGTATTATCTCCAAAACATAAAGTTTGAGAAGCTGTAAAATCTGCAGTTGGGATATGGTAATAAGTAACAACGATAGTATCAGAATCGACGCAGTTTGGAGCAAGGCTTGTTTCGGTCCAAACATAAGTATAATCACCAAACTCATCTACTGTTGCAGTAGCATTAGAGTTTGTAGCAGGAGCGATATTGGCAGTTCCTGGAGCATCAAACACCGACCAAATTCCTGTATTTCCAAGGGGCATCCCTGCTGCCAAATTTGCTGTTAATCCAACAACCTCGAAATCGGGACCAAGATCCACAACTGGCATAGGGACAACAGTTACGACGCTTGTAAGTGTTATTGTATCGCACGGATAAATTAAATCGCATGTGTAAGTTGTTGTTGTTGTAGGATTTACATCAATTTGTGTAACATCCACCTCGCCAGTACTCCATTCAATTGAAACGAGAGCTGGATCCTGAACGGTAGTATCAATAGAAATAGTCGCCTGCTCACCAATACAAATAGTAATATCTTCCAAGATGTTACCGTCAATCTGAAAAGCATCTATAATAGTAATGGAATGCTCTGTTGCTTCGTCTCCACAAGGACAGCCATTAGCAAAGCTCAACAATATTGTTTCATCACCTTGCAAAACACCAGTATCATAAGCATCAAAATAAACAGTTAATGTTTCTTGACCTGCCGGAATCTCTAAATCGGTTGGAATTGCAGAATAATCGACACCGGGAGTTGCAGTTCCAGAAATAGTCATAATAATTGGCACAGGCTCACTCAACGGTGTAGCATCGGTACGACTAAAAACTATAAAATTTGAACATCCACGCATAACCATGAGTGAAGCAGACCATGAGTTAAAACTTTCTACCGTATATGCTTCGCCAGAGGTAAATGAGCTTGCTTTAAGAAAAACAGCAGAGTCATAAGATGCATCTCCCACATCAGCTACAGCGAGCTTAATATGGTATGTTTCGCAGGCTGTAACTGGTTTTGTGGCAGTAAGTGTAACAGTCATTCCATCATACTCGATATTTGGACTAGTCTCGTTATCTACATAATATGCGGTATATTCTGTATCATTTACGTTATTGATTGTTACAGGTATAGTTGTACTAGGAATCAATGCAACATTTACATCATTATAAGCTTCTGGTCCACCAGAAATGAGAAATGCAAAAACATCATTAAAGGTTGAGTTTGCAAACTCGGGATATTCATCACTGGCAAAAACATATTGAAACTCTAGGAGGTCTGATGCAGGAACAAAATCAAATTCCAAAACCGCTGCGTCGTTAGTCTCATCAGAAATAATTGCTTCAAGATCCGCATCTCCAGCAGAATAATACGACGTCCCAGTACTACCAGAACTATTTGGTCCGGGAGCATCAAGAACATCACCTGATGAAAGAATTACTCCATCTTCAAAATCCAATCCTGGTATTCCATTAGAAAAGTAACCAATAGAAGTTGGTTCCCCAGTGTAAACTATATTTGTTGCAGTTAAACATCCTGTAATTAGAACATCCTCAACAAGTTGTTGAGGAGTGTATGTTGTAGTATTTATCGATAGTACTTTTGCAAACGAAGGAATATCTTCATCAGAAACACAAATGTTCATAGTTCCTGATGATGCATCTCCAAGTTTCCAGAATCTGCCCAAAATCTGTAACCCGGCATATTCTTCAAAATCATAGATTTTAAGTTCGCCTTGTGGACCAATAAAAACGTCACACTTTAGTTCAACGAGTTCGCCATATTGCAGCGTATAAAATGCAATACCTAAAAGGGCGTCTTCTCCAATGTCAATTTTAACTGTAGTTTCTGAAGACTCAGGTACTGTGAATGAAAAATACGAACTTGCACCGGGATACATACGATAGCATCTTGGAGTGTCAAGATCATAACCACTTGTGTGGTCATAGGTAAATGATTGAAATGTGCAACCATGCTCGTTTGCAATCGGAGTTGGATTTGTGTAATCATTACTTATCGGAGTTTGACCGAATAACGATATGGCACAAACAGCCATTACAGTTACAAGTAAAAATCGCTTTATCATAAGGTTTTGTTTTTGCTTTTGTTCATTGACGCTTATTCTTTTATTTAGTTGTCTCAAATCTTGACTTTTTTATCCACAAAACAGATTTTGGACTTAATATTTTTTTATTAAAATTTAGAGAATTTTCACCACAAATTGCCACATCTCCAAGTTCGATCAAATTTTCAACTGAAGCTTCCTGATCTGAAAGATTATGAATAAAGAGAAATCGCTCAGTTTCGGTTTGCCTTTCGAATGCTAAAAGACGAGGTTCTTGGTTTATAAATTTCAAACTTCCATAAATCATAGCAGGATTATCTTTTCTAGCTTTGATCATAGATTTAAGTCCGTTGAATATCTTATTCTCGAAAGATTCTTTATTATCAAGTATTGTTGTTACATGTTGCCAATCGACTTTCCCCCTTACAAGATTTCGGGTATCATCATGTCCTGTAATTTCAATTTGATATTTGTAGTATTCATCATCATTAGCTTTACCAAATTCGTCGCCATAATAAATAACTGGTGTGCCTGGTAAGCTAAGGATAAGAGAGTACGCCAATAAAATTTTGTCGGCATCAAATTTAAAAAGTTCGCTTAATCGTGCCGAAATGCCCTCTCCCAGCCTAAAATCCCATTCTGGCTTGTGGCAATAATTCGAATGAATATATTTCCTATCCTCCTCTGTAACATAAACAAGTTCTAGGCTTAATTCATCGTGACAACGAAGAAATGTAAACCAACTACAAGTTTCAGGAATTGCAGGAGTGACCGCTGTGTCAAGCACCTGCATCACAGGCTGAGCCGATTGCATTGCAAGTGATTTATAAATTTGTGGCATTAGTGGGAAATGATATCCAGCATGACACTCATCACCATCACCCATATATTTAACAACTTCGATAGGCTTTTGGCAAGCTTCGGCAAGCATAATTATTTCGGGATTAAGATACTCTACAACTTGTCTGAAAAATTTCACAAGCTGATGAGTTTCGGTAAGATTTTCACAATCTGTACCTTCCTCTTTCCAGAGATATGGTATT
>JAQVGK010000217.1 GCA_028696755.1 Bacteroidales bacterium
CCCAAAACACCATAAGCATTGTCGAGAATCTGGAAATTCTTAATCGCAGTATTCATACCCATCGAAACAAAATCTTCCTGATCGGCAGCTGCTGGAATTGATTGAATGCTAGCAGGCGAAGATAGAATTTTTTGCTCAACAATAAGTGTATCGGCTGTGTACTGACTTAACATTAGTCCCGAGAACATTCCAGCACCCTTAGTTAAAAAATCTGGTAATCCAACACTTAAAGCAGGATTATTAAGTCTGTTTAATCGTCTTTCGCTGAGAACGCTTACCATTGTAATTACCGAACCAGCCATTTCCATTGGCACAGAAACCGGAGTTCCTTGGAAGTTCGCACCCGACAATGCAAGGTTTTTATCTGGGAAGAAAATAGGATTATCACCAACTCCGTTAAGTTCGATCTCTACCTGAGATTTTGCATAAGCAAGAGCATCGTGAGCCGCACCAATAACTTGTGGAGTCGAACGCATTGAGTAAGCATCCTGAACTTTACATTTTACTCTTCCTTCTTTTAAATCGCCACCCGACACGCATTTCTCGATAGCGCTAGCCGAACGAATTGCTCCTTTAAAACCTCTAACTTCGTGCAAAAGTGCAGTATATGGTTTCATGTTTGCACGCAACGCCTCGAGCGACATAGAAGCAGCTATCTCAGCTTGTTTTAGCCAATTGTTTGCATCAACGATAAAAATTGCCGACATTGCAGTAAGCACATTCGAACCATTAATTGTTCCCAATCCGTCGCGAGCCATTAACCCAGGAACAGGAATGCCAGCTTTTGCCAGAGCATCCTTACCGGTAAGCAATTCACCATTATAATAAGCATGTCCCTCTCCCATCATCAACAAAGCAATTTGCGACATTGGAGCGAGATCGCCACATGCGCCAACCGAACCCTTTTGGCAAACATAAGGAGTAACTCCCTTGTTCAGCATCTCTACCAAAGTAAGTGTAATCTCGGGACGAATACCACTATTTCCATGAGCATGAACGTTAATACGACCAAGCATTGCACCACGTACGTACTCAACTGGAGCAGGATCGCCAATTCCGGCAGCATGGTTATACACCAAATATTTCTGAAATTCTTTAACCTGATCATCGTTAAGAACTACTTCGGAAAACTCACCGATACCGGTGTTTACACCATACATAATTTCGTGTGCGTCGATTTTTTTCTCGAGCATAGCACGACAAATTTTAATTCTTTCGAGAGCTTCAGGAGCTAATTCAACTTTACGACCGAAACGTGCAACTTCAACAACAGCTTCGCAGGTCAGGCCACTGCCTGTAATTACCAATGGATTCATAGTGTCTGGTTTAAATATTTAGTGGAACTTAGTTTAATTGTACGAAGTTAAAACTATTGTGGAATGTAATAAATGATTTTTGTTACTTGTTATCAACAGATGTTAATATTGAGAAAAAAGAAAGCGCGTCTAAAAAAACTAGCCAAATCCAAGAATTCTAATTCCTCTTTTTCGCTAAAATCAATCTATGCTTTTCGAGGATTCCGTTTGCTAATCCTACCATTGGAGGACCGATAAATTTTCCATTTTTAACTGCAACTCCTTTACCTTCGGCTTGCGCTTCGGTATAGAGTAACAGCATTTCTTCGGCATCTTTAACCTCTTGTTCATCTGGCGAAAAGTATTTGTGCACAAGTTCAAGTTCTTTTGGATTTAACACCATCATACCCTCGAAGCCTAATTTCTTTGCTAATTTAAGGTTAACTTCCAGATCTTCGAGATCGTGAACTTTTACGTGTACTGTATCTATTGGCAAAACACCATTTGCACGAGCAGCCATAGCAATAATTGCTCGAGGTGAGAATAAACTTATGTGTTCATCATCGTGAACGCCATGCAAATCGGTAACAAAATCTTCGCAACCAAAAGCAATTGCAACAACACGAGATGAAGCCTTGCAAATATCCTGAGCATTTAAAACCGCTGCAGTAGTTTCTATTAATGGAATCAGCTTAAAAGTCCCTACTGGAATTTGTTTTTCGAATTCTATTGTCTCGAGTAGTTTATCAATAAAGTAAATATCGTCGCCAACCCTTGCCTTAGGATACATAAATCCTGTAATTCCATCAATTGTTAACTGATGAATATCTTTTAACAAATGACCACTTTCTCTATCATTAATTCTGGCAAAAACTTTATAATTGCTTAAACGACCCGACGAAACCCAGTCAAAAATCATATCTCTGGCAACCTGCTTGTTCTCTGCTGGTTGAACAGAATCCTCAATGTCTAGTAATAAAACGTCGGCATCAGATTTTGCAGCCGAAATAAATAATCGCTCGTTGTGCCCTGGCACAAACATTAAGCTTCGCATTAGTAATTTCATAATGGCTAGATTTTAATATCCGCGTTTCTTAATCAAAACCTTGCGCCTGAACTTAAGCACAGTTTCATTTCGCTGATTGTAAGCAATTGATTCTACATAAACGATACCTCTGTCGGGTTTTGTTTTCGACTCTTTACATTCGAGCACCGTTGTCTTAACATATATTGTGTCGTTTACAAACACTGGAGCAACATGATCTATATTTTCATACATCAGGTTTGCAATTGCCTTTCCGCTAACATCAGGAACGGTCATTCCAACTGCCAGACTAAAAACCAATGAACCTACAACAAGTATCTGACCATGCTGTTGTTTAGAGGCATAATCTATATTCGTATGAACCGGATGATGATTCATTGTAAGTAACGAAAATAAATTGTTATCGCTTTCAAATATTGTTTTTGATGTTGAATGTTCTATTATTTCACCCGGAGTGAAGTCTTCAAAGTATCTACCGATTTGGAAACTGCTCATAATTTTAAATTTTCTTTTTTGCGAATATAAATATTTTATTGCTGGTGATTTTAAAAAATTAGCAAAAAGAGTTGAAAAGCATTTAAACCAGATAAGAATCAATATTAATCGCCTAAAAAGTATGCTAATTAGCTTTTTTGGCATGGAGCATGGGGCATGGAGCTCAAATTGCAGAGAGAATATCATTTGTGCTAAAAACAGCATTATGCAAAATATGCGAATAGCATAATGTTATTTTCTAGCACAAATCACTCCATGCCCCATGCCCCATGCTTCAAGCAAATTCATATACAATCCAATTATTATTTCTTTTTATTATTCCTGATAAAAAATAACTTTACTTTCTTATTTTTGTAAAATAAAGTAAACGGACAATGATCAGTGTTTTTGTACAGAATAAGTTTCTTGCCGAGAAAAAGTATATCCTCGATTATATTCTTGGCGAAGTACTCAAGCTTGATTATGAAATAAAAACCGACAACTTTCCTTCTTACAGATTTATAAGCGAGAATCATCGTCTCGAGATAAGTGATTCGTTTTTCAGCAAGTTGGAGGAGGGATATGAATATTATAAAGATTCGTCGTTAATACCCAATAACATAGATGAAATGACTTGCGAAGGGTTTAACAAAACTTTCTCGGTTTTATTCGGGAACGACCATTTGCACAACGAGGATGGATATATTTCTTGCGGCAACGACATTATAGCTGCATCATTTTTTATGTTATCGAGATGGGAAGAAATCGCAATCGAAAAACGCGATGTCCACGATAGATTTTGCGAAGAAGAATCGCTTGCGGTAAAACATGGATTTTACAACCGTCCTATCGTAAACGAATATATCGAGCTTTTTGTAAAAATGATGAATGATGCTGGAATCAGTATCAGGCAGCCCGACAGAGTTTATAGAGTATTTTTAACACATGATGTTGATGACATAGCACGTTACGATAAATTTTCCAAGATTGTTAAGGCTTTTGGAGGCGATATTGTAAAACGAAAAAGTGCAAAATTATTCTTTAAATCGTTTAAAGATGTGTGCCGTATAAAACTCCGCAAGCACCCCGATGTTTATAATCGATTCGATTATATCATGAAAATTTCTGAAAAGAAAGGTCTAAAATCGTCATTTTACTTTATCCCTGGCTTGTATGGGGAAGAAGATGTGCGATTTAGCATTCACGAAATTGCTGCTCGAGAAATTATAGAATCAGTAAAATGCCGTGGGCATATTGTTGGCATACACCCATCCTACTCTAGTTATTGCAATGCCGAACAACTTCTTAAAGAAAAAAAGAGGATGCTCCAATATAATCCCGAAATATCGGAAGGCCGTCAACATTATCTTCGCTATAAAGTTCCACAAACATGGCGCGATTGGGAAGAATGTGGACTAAAAACCGATACTGGAATTGGATTTTACGATAGAGTTGGTTTTAGATGTGGTATTTGTTATGAATTCCCATTATTCGATGTGGAAAACAAATCGATTTTACAATTAAGAGAGAGACCACTTATTGTAATGGATACAGCCTTGAGAAAAGCTGCTGTAACTAAAGAAAAGTGCATCGAAGATTGCTTAAAAATGGCTCAGATTACCCGTAAATATTATGGCGATTTTGTTCTTCTTTGGCACAATAGCAATCTTTCGGTAAACGAGTGGGCAGGATGGGATAAAGTTTACGAGCAAATAACCGATAAAATCTAATATGGAAATACTTTTTGCCATATTCTACCTCTCGGGCCTACTAAAAAGCTTCTTTCTGTATTACGGAATTCCTATGCCAGTTGATTTAACTGTTTTGTCTGTAATTATGCTGATTGGCGGACTTATTTTTCAATATAGTCGTAACAAAATTCCGTTAACTTACGAAAAACGAAATCTGAATGCGTTTCTCGTTTTGATTCTTTTCTTTGTTTGGATACTCATTAGCCTAATTTGGACTCCCTCAAAATCGTATTCTTATGAAAAAGCATTTTTATTTGTTCCAAATATTATTGGGTTTTTAATTCCGCTAATTGCTTACAGGTTCAACATTGCGAGATTCTTTAGAATAATTTCTCTTGCATTACCAGTTATAAGTGTTTTGTTCATTACAGTGTATCTAAAATACAGTACCGATTCGGCAAATAAAGAAGTTTACGAGGCAATTTTAGGTTTATATCTGGTGTGTTCAACTCTATTGGGAATAAATGTTTTAGTTTTAGCAGGTAGCCAAACACCAATCTTCAAATCATCATTTGTTTCAACTTCGGTAATGATTGGCTCCTTGTTAATGATGTTTATTCTAGGTGCTCGTGGACCTTTGATTTTCACAGTAATTTTGTTGATATTTTCGTCGATTTGGAAAATCACTAAAACATCTTATACTGGAAAAATTATTTTATCCGACTTAAAGAAGATTGTTTACGGAGCTACATTTGTTGTTATGTTCATGGGATTATTCCTTGTGTTTGGCGATCAACTCACTTTTCTTGTCGAGCGTTCGCTCGTAAGATTAGAACTATTGATGCCCTCTAGCGGCGGTGGTGGAAGTACAGCCTCATCGGGTATGGGAACATCGGTTAATGTTCGTGTAGAACAGCTAAATTTTGGATTAGAACTAGTTACCGACAATAAATTCGACTCAATGTTTGGCTACGGTCTAGGCAGCTTTGGTGTTATGTACTCTGGTCACGATGGCAGAGCATATCCACATAATGTTTTTCTCGAAATTTGGATCGAAGCAGGATTGCTTGGACTGGGCATTTTTCTGGCATTTCTCTGGATAATTTTTACAAAAAATCTGAATGGTACAAAATACATAAATATGCTTGTTCTGATTTTCATTCTGCTTAATGCTCTTAAATCAAGCTCTTTTATTGATATACGTGTTTATTTCGCTATTTTTGGAATGTATATTATGGCGGAGAATGGAGTGAAGAAATTGGCTAACGGAGAATTCGACTCCGCATAGTCTCATTGATATTGAATATATTTAACTCTATGGTTCAACTTCGACCTCCAAACATTCAACAATCAATAAATTCACCTAATATTCTCCTCAAAATCAATCTTAATATAATCATTAAATTGAGGAATGATGCCATCCATTATTATCTTGCTTTTGTGATACTCATAAAACTCTTCATAGAACAAATATTCATTTGAAAAAGCAGAATCTTGACATTCGCTATTAAAATCAAATAAAACAAATTCAGTAAAGGAATTCAATGTATAATCAATGTCTTTATAATCCTTGCTGTTAGTAAAGATAACTTCTTGTTTTTTAGTCAGTTGAGTGGGAAAATACTTATCATTTATTTTCTCATATTTTACAAAAAAATCCAGCTGGTTATTATAAAGTTGATTTACAGTTAAATCAAACTTCTCTGGTTCTCCTAACAAATTGTACGAAAAGTAATACTCTACAA
>JAQVGK010000218.1 GCA_028696755.1 Bacteroidales bacterium
GGAATACCGATACCATGACCATACAAGCCAACTCGGCCAATGCCGAATTATTAATTATGGAAGTTCCTATGCATTAACAAAAACAATTACAACAATGAAAACAATTATTAAAACCATTTTCAATTCAGGTTCACACTCAACTCAAGTATCAATTGCATTATTAATTATGCGTCTAGCCATCGGTTCATTTATGTTAACTCATGGATTTGGTAAACTTATGATGCTCCTAGCCGACGGCCCTGCACAATTTGCTGATCCTATTGGCATGGGCATGACTTTATCGTTAGTGATGGCCGTATTCGCAGAATTTATCTGTTCTATTCTTATCATCTTTGGATTCGGTACGCGTTTAGCTGCCATTCCGCTACTCTTTACCATGTCCGTAGCTGTGTTCATAGTTCATGCTGCTGATCCATTCGCGGTAAAAGAATTGGCGGCTTTATACGGCGTAGCTTACTTGGTACTTACTATTGCTGGCGCAGGAAAATATTCACTCGATTACTTAATTGGGAGGAAATTACATGAAAGCCACTCCTAAAATGCCGCTACTCTTTTTAGGGCACGGGAATCCCATGAATGCCATTGGCGAGAATGGATTTGTGGAAGGTTTTCGGGAAATTGCAAAAACAATTCCAAAGCCAACATCCATTGTCTGTATTTCGGCACATTGGGAGACGGATGGAACCTATGTTACGGCTATGAAACAGCCACCCACCATTCACGATTTTGGCGGATTTCCTAAAGCCTTATTTGATGTTCAATATCCAGCTCCTGGCAATCCAGAATTAGCAAAAAAGATTCGAGCATTGAGTAATAACCAAATTCAACTCGATTTGACGTGGGGTTTAGATCATGGCACGTGGAGCGTAATCAAACACTTGTACCCTGAAGTTGACGTCCCTATCGTGCAAATAAGTCTTGATTATAACAAATCTGTACGACAACACTATAACACCATCAAATCGTTGGCATCATTGCGCCACGAAGGTGTATTAATTGTTGGAAGTGGCAATTTAGTACATAATTTACAACTCGTAGCGTGGGACAAACTCAATCAGGATACATATTTTTACGATTGGGCAGAAGCCACCAATAAACTGATTAAAGAGGAAATTTTAGCCAAAAATCATGAACAACTCATGAATCACCCAACAGATGGCAACCCGTTTAAGTTATCAATTCCAACACCTGAACACTATTTACCCTTATTGTATGTGTTGGCTTTGCAAGAAGAAGACGAGCCAATTGAGTTCTTCAATGATAAAATCATTGGCGGCTCGCTAAGTATGACCTCTTTAAAAATAGGTTAATAGTTTTCAATATCTAAAAAAACAATTATATTTGCAAAGAAGTTCTTATAAAATAGTTGTCTAGCAAAAGTATAAGTTGTTGATTACAAACCTTAAAAACGAATACCATGAGTGTAATTAAAGAATTTAAAGAATTTGCCATGCGTGGCAATGTGATTGACTTAGCTGTCGGTGTGGTTATTGGTGGTGCCTTTGGAAAAATTGTAGCTTCACTTGTAGCCAATATTATTATGCCTCCTATTGGCTTATTGATAGGCGGTGTTAACTTTACAGATTTAAAATGGGAGATGAAAGCCAAAGAAATAGTGGATGGCGTTGAACAAGCAGCTGTTACACTTAATTATGGTAGTTTCTTACAAGTAACATTTGATTTTATTATTGTTGCCTTTGCTATTTTTCTCTTTGTGAAAGGTATTAATACCCTCAACAAAAAGAAAGCTGAAGCACCAGTTGCGCCAGCAGCACCTCCCGCACCAAGCAAAGAAGAACTCTTACTCACCGAAATTCGTGATTTATTGAAGAAGAAATAAATGTCAGTTACACTTCAAATAATTTGCAGTGGTTATATTCACAAATATACCCCCTGCAACAGTTTTAATTATGACTTACTTCAAAGTCCCATTTCGCAGGACAATTGTATGTGTATAATGTGTTTTTACAGCCTCGCAGAATAGAACAAAGTCATTCCATTTCTCTTTGTCATAGACACCTTTATGAAGTAATAAAGCCTGTACAATTTCAATTGTATCTCCGTGAACCATAACAGATGATGTAAAATTCCCAAATTCGGTCTTTAAATCAATTGAAGGCAAGACTCCTTCTAAAAAATAACCTTTAGGAATCTGAATATCAATTGTGTCTCTATCATAATATCCTTCTTCAATAGATATATTTTGGGTACGCTGATTATTTTTTGTAGGAATATAGAGTGGTTTTCTGAATGGATTGAGCGGAATAAATAATCGAGATAAGTTTGTATGTCCATACAACGCATCGAGTTTATAATTAACTACCAAAGAAGGATTTTGCGTTTTGTATTCTTTAAAATGAACATCAGAGATAACTGCCTGATTTAAGCTGATTTGCTTTCTTAAATCATCTTTCTGTTGATTCACATCTTTTTTAACAAAATTACTTCGAAACTCATACTGCAAAAGGTTGCTAGTCCTATACACAGCAGCTGTGCTTTGGCCATTGCTAGAAAGATTAACATATACTTTATAAGATTCCAAATTAAGAGAGTCTGCATATTCTGGCAAACGCACCAGTCTACCACCATTTTTATCACAAACCAAAGCATCATGCCCAACGATGTCTTCATGAATATACCCAAATGGTAAATCCGTATTAGTACATTCGAGCCACAACGTATCATTGGGCAATGGAACTTGTAATATAACGTGGTTGGTTTGTTGTTCGTTGGCAAAATCTGAAAACAAACGCTTATTTCGGGTACTAATAACCACATAATTAGAAGGGATACCAACCACCTCTAACATGGTTTTTAAATAAAATGATAACGCCTTACAATCACCAAAACCCACTTGAGATACCTCCAATGCTGACATGGGCCTAAAACCTCCAATTCCCAACTGAATACTAACATATCGAGTTGTTTCGCCCAAATATTGGTACAGCTTGGCAACTTTTTCTCTATCATTAGAGCATCCTGATACAATTCCTCTAATTTTAGAAATAACTTGAGGAGGTAATGAATTAAGTCCGTTTTGCAAACTGTGTGTCCATGCACCTAACTCTTGCCAAGTCTGTTGACCTCCAGCATAACCATCCACCTCGAATTTAAGTGGATTCGCATAAACCAAAGGTATTAAAGATAATAAATCAGGTCCGTAATCTTCTTCGACAACTGAATTAATATGTTTAACCTCCCATTTACACTGTTTTTGGTTATTTAAAAAAGTACTTGGTAATCTATCGACTAATTGTTCTTTACAATTAACATCAACAGATGTAGGTATATTAATCGAATATTCCGCATGTTGCAGAGATTGATTATAGGATTCTATAGGACAGAATGTCGGATAAATTAGAAGTCCATTCTTGATTTTTATAGTCCATTCGTATTCTATTGTATAAGGATAACGAGCATACTCACATGCGTAATATTTCGTTTTTGTATCAGAACCCAACATGGAGGAATACTGAGTCTCTTTCAAATCTTTAGATTTCAACTTAAATAATTCAACGCCAGCCGAATTATAAATGCGTCCAGCAAAGCGAGTCAAGGATCGAAATTGGTCTGTATACGTAGAAAAAACAGCAGCATCTTGACCCTTTTTATTGAGTATAGTCACAACTCGACGAACTTTATACTCCGCCACTTTGGTAGATGATTGATTCATCTCAATAATATAATCACGAACTACTGAATAAGCATTTACACGAAGGGTATCAGGTATATTGGCAATATTAGTATCGCATGACTGTGAACTTACTACTGCCGAATAAAAGAAGCAAAGTATTAATAAAAACTGTTTTTGATTCATTGAGCGATTTTTTTGAACACAATTTGTTCATTATTTTTTGTTACTAATGTTTCCCAGAATTGTCTTAATTGGTGATATGATTGCGGAGCTATACGTAATGTTGATATATCTAATTGATAACGAAGTTGAACCTTATCTTCTGAAGCATATATAACATAGCTCATATACAGCTTATTATCTTCAAACTTGGCACTTACACTTTTGGGGATTTCGTCAACGATATACCCTTCTGGCACATCTAAACTCACTGTTATACGAACACTTTGAAGGAATGGAAACTCAATAGGTAATTTTCGATTAACCGATGTAAACATATTTTTTGGTTCATCCGGAAAAATCATTGGGTTTACATAGATATAATCACCTGAAACTTGTGTTGTTTTTTGGAATTTCAAGACCTCAGAAGAATAATTACTCAATCCTTCGGTTTGTTGTAGCTCAATATCTGTAATGGCTATCTGTTGCTCTTTCTCCAAATTCTGTTTATACGTATCCAAACCTTTAACCGCTAAAGTGGACTTAAATTCTGAGGAATTTTGTCCCTGATAACGAGTTTGTCGGGTTCCAACCAGGTTGCCATCGGCTTGTAATTGTGCGGTAATATTTACCCGAGTACCATTTTTAGAGACAGATGTTAAATCAAGAATTTGATCTCTATCTAAATCGAAAATGGCACCTTGGGAAACCATCAACTGTGGCGGCAAAATATTTAGATCGCCATACTCGACAGAACCATCTATGTAGAAAGCTCTTCCATCGGGGGAATACGCAACAATAACAAAGGTACTAAGCTTAGCAATGGAAGGACTGCTTAAAGGAAGATTCCCCTTATTTCGTTCACAAATCAATACAGGATAAGCTTTTATATTAGCATCACTAAGCATCCTTAGTAAAACAAAATTAAGGTCAGCATTGCTACCAGTACCTTGTCGTATTGCTTCAGAAATATTACGAGACCATAAAGCATAGGAGCCATCCCACTGCATACGGCTTTTTAAAATTTGAAATAATGTACGAATTTGATTTTCTGTATCCATGGTATCTAGTCGTGCCTGCTCTTGCAATCCCCAAAAAGGGTTTTTTAAACGATTTACACCTTTTAAGTGTGCCCCAAAATATGAGTTCTCCAAAAGCCTCTCTTTAACGGTTTTCCAACTGCTTGAATAGCCCTCAAAAATAGAGCCAGGGAATTGAACTCCAGACAATTCAAAATCAACTAATGTACGATATTCTTTTTTGCACCAAACAAAAGGCTCATCTTTTAATGCGGGCAGTGTATCTGCAGTAAAAACGAATCGATTTAATGGCACATTCACTGTTTGATTGATATACCCAGAGCCAGTATCAAACCGAATATTATAAGCACGACTTTGAGTCGATGTTTGACAATTTATATATTCATATCCTTTGGTTTGATAACGATATTGGTAATAAATAGGTATTAATACTTCATAATTAGATTTAAACACAGGTATAGACTCTTGAATTTCCCATGAATCAATGCTATGAGGATTGTTTGAAGAATATTTATATTTATATTCTATGACGGTGCCCACCTTTACATTTGGAATAGAAAATTTCACAACATTCCAATTTTCATCAACTTTCTCCCGATAAATATACTTCTTGGATAATTTGGATTTTACAATTTTACCATCTTCTAAATTATACGCTGTAGCTTCAATATCAAAAATGTTTTCACAGATGCCATCGGGTTGGTCAGATTTATAAAAAGGGATTTCAACATTAGCATAATCAACACCCTCTGTTTTCAATATTTTTACTCTTCGCTCAAAAACAGATGCTACTCCAAACGCATCAGTACGATAATCAAATTCCGTAGAACCCATCTTGAATAAAACAACGGCAGATGCAGATGAGTCATTTTGATAAGTGGTCTTTGTAAGGTCTTCTAAGGAAACTTTGCCATACTTATAACCATTACCAGCAAAAATTAAAACACTAAATAATGTACTACAAACGATCAGAAAAGCCTTTTTAAAATTCATAAGTTTCATAATTATTTATTGAAGAACAAAAATAATATAATTATTGACATTATTTGTAATTTTATGGTTAAGAAACCAATTTGTGCGTTACACCTTTTTTTCGTAATTTTGCGAGCTTATAGAAAAATTCAGTACACTAATACTCTAAGTGTTTTTTACAATGAAAAAATTCAGAGAATACGCCCATTTCGATTTGTCGGACATCAACAAAACCATGTTGAAACAATGGAACGAAAAAGATCTGTTTCACAAAAGTATTTCCACACGTGAAGGTGCTTCTGCATTTGTTTTCTTCGAAGGACCTCCAAGTGCTAATGGTATGCCCGGCATTCACCACGTGATGGCTCGTACTATTAAAGATACATTCTGTCGCTACAAAACCATGCAAGGCTTTCAAGTAAAACGTAAAGCTGGTTGGGATAC
>JAQVGK010000219.1 GCA_028696755.1 Bacteroidales bacterium
CACGCCTATGGGACAATAGCCTAATTTGGAGCAATTTGGAGGTTTTTCTCCCGCATTAGCTTTTGTGTTGTGCGACAAAGAATACGCCCGCCAATCGGCTACTGCCCATAGCCTCGGTCGTTAGCACCAATTAAAACAAAGAATCACTTTAAATCAATTTTTTATAAAAAGTATGAATAATTCAGATAATCACTCTCACGAAGTTCCAAGCCTAAGAAACGTTGATAAAGCTTTTTACATTGGAATTGGACTAAATTCAATATTTACACTTATTGAATTTATTGTAGGCTATAGCACCAACTCATTGGCTTTGATTGCAGATGCTAGTCATAACTTAAGTGATGTCGCAAGTTTAATAATCTCATTAATCGGAATGAAATTAGCACAAAAATTGTCTACAAAACTTTATACATATGGTTACAAAAAAGCTTCTATTATGGCTTCTCTTATCAATGCTATCTTATTAATTGTAATTGTTGTAGGTATCGCAAAAGAAGCTATTGAAAGATTTGATACTGTACCAGAAGTTGTTGGAAAAGTTATCATTTTTACGGCTTTAATAGGAGTATTTATAAATACTGTTTCTGCATTTCTATTTTACAAAGGACAGAAAGATGACATTAATATTAAAGGTGCTTTTTTACATCTTTTGGTAGATGCGTTAGTTTCTGTTGGCGTTGTAATTTCAGGTATCGTAATTTACTACACAAATTGGAATGTTATTGACCCCGTTATCAGTTTAATTATTGCTGTTGTAATTCTTATTTCTACTTGGGGACTACTTAAAGAAAGTATAAAACTTGCCGTGGACGGGGTTCCTCAAAATATTGACTTTGATAAAATTAATATCCTTCTGAATAATCATAAACAAATTCAGGAAGTTCACCACCTACATATTTGGGCATTGAGTAGTACCGAAAATGCTTTGACAGTTCACATTATACCAAAAGAAAATGTTAAATTAGAAGACACCTTGGCAATTAAAAAAGATATTAAAGAAGAATTAATACATAAAAATATTCAACATATAACAATTGAATTTGAAAAGAAATCAGATGATTGTCAAGATAAAGAATGTTAATTTATTGTGATAACAAAAGAATGAAATATTAAGTAAAAGAGTAAATAACAGGTGCTAACAAAATGTATAGTTCATAGCGGTTTAGTAGTAAATTCAGGAGGTATAGCTCTTTTTGGTCTCCGCCAAATCTGCCGATTTGACTATTAAAGGAAGCAAATTTGGCTCATTGCGTAATTTGAATATTATCGCTTTGAAGTCCGCTACGAAACCATACATAGGCCGTTGTAGGGCATGCTAAAAAAACCGACAGAGTAACATGAAACATTACTTGATTTACATATTAACACTAATTACAAATCTCACATTCGGACAGATATCTGCTGATACGATTACTAATTGGCAGATTTACAAGGATAATGAGCTAATACTTGCTGGAAATGTAGTAATGGATAATGCAATGTTGCCATCAGCGATAATTAATACACAAGACAAATTTGAGAATATTAAGATTGATTTCTTGTACGATTTCTATTCAGGTGATATTGAGCGAAAAATTGACTTTTACTTTGATAACAAACGGATTGGAGAATATAAAGCCAAGGGTTCTGCAAGAGAATCAATAAACATCCCCAAAGATTTCATTGATGGGGCTTTTAAAAATCATTTAGACAAACAAATACAAATTCGATACACAGATAATAAATACAATAAGACTGGCATTCCAATTGGACAGATTATTTTCACTAAATCAAATTGTATCGCCAAACAAAACATAGATAAGTCATTAATTGAAACTGGAGAATTCAAAAATTACTTTCGCTATGATTTAGGTGCTTTTTATTTTTATAACGGCAGATTTGAAAATAATTTGTCATATAAAATCCAACAAAAAGACAATGGGACAATAGTTTACACACGAAATGACTCTTTGTCTGATGCAATGATTTTAAAACCTAAATTTTTCATTAACCCTGATAAAACAACAATATTAATTATGATTGAGGTTGCAGCGGAATATAGCTGGGGTCAAGAAATAATACTGATTAAAAATCAAAAAATTAAATATCTTGGTTACTTGGATTACACGGTAGATAAGGACAATGGAGAATCAATTTCTGATTACTGTGATTTCCTTTGTGAAACTGGTAAATTGACAATGATATTTAAGGACGTTCCGTTTATTTATTGGCCTGATGAATCCAATGTGATAAATGGGAAAGATTTAAAATTTGAGATAACAGATAATGAAATTAAAAGAATAAAATAAAGCACGACCCTACAACAATGTATATAGCAAATAGGCGTGACAGTGGTAAATTCAACGGTTGTAGCCCGCTCCAACTTCATCTCGGTTTGATAGGTTTGAAGCCCGCAATCGCCTACTTGCCATATACTAACCGTTAAATAGCTTATGAAAACTCTAAAATTAATCGGATTATTGTTATTAACACTGGTCGGTTGTGATGATCAAGCTCCTCAACCAACCGATTACGTGCTGCTCAACACCGATTTTGAATCGGAAGCTATTTTTCCGCCGTGGGAAAAACAAGGTAATCCTGAATCGTTTGCTATTGTCACAGAAGATCCCCGCAAAGGAACGTACTGCGCTAAATTCACTATTGATGCTGGGGAACTATGGGCATCACCTTACTCGGGCCTAGAAAGAGCACGAAGCGAAATTCAACACTACAAAGTGGCGCCTGCACAACAGGAACTGTATTACGCCTGGAGCCTCAAAATTCCAACGGATTACATCGAAAGTTCCGATTGGCAAGTGGTAGGTCAGTTTCACGATCAACCAGATTACGCCAACGGCGAAAGTTGGGCCAATTATCCCGGTCACTTCCCTCCTGTTTCATTCACATACAAAAATGGCAAAATTGGCTTGACTATTCATCATCCATTTGAAACTGGTACAACCGTAATTAGTGAACGCGCCATCACCAAAGGTGTGTGGAATGATATTGTTTTACGGATTTATTGGTCCACCACATCGGACGGTTACATCGAAGCGTGGATTAATAATACTCCGATGACGGATAGTTCGGGAAAAATAACCCGATATCAATGTCGCAATTTATACAACAGCAGTGGAAATTACTTAAGACTAGGGCTTTATCGGTCAATTGAGATAACCACCACAAACTCCGTCTATTACGACGAGATAAAATCAGGTCTCACGTTTGCCGATGTCGCCAACGATTGATTGATTTAATGAACAATATAAATTTAATTTAAAAACAAGTATTATGACAAAAATCACATTAAAAGGTAACGCTATAACTACAAGTGGAGCATTACCCAAAATAGGAAGCCTAGCTCAGGATTTTAAATTGATAGCTACCGATTTAACGATTAAAACACTGAGTGACTTTAAAGGAAAGAAATTAGTGTTAAACATTTTCCCAAGTATCGATACAGGAACCTGTGCAGCGTCAGTGCGGAACTTTAATAAAGCAGCTGCCAATCTTACTAATACAAGCGTGCTTTGTATTTCCAGAGATTTGCCATTTGCCCAAGCTCGATTTTGTGGCGCAGAAGGCATTGAAAATGTGTTTATGCTGTCAGATTTTAAGACAGGGCAATTTGGCAAAGATTACGGTTTAGAAATTGTAGATGGCCCACTAGCCGGTTTACATTCCAGATGCATCGTTGTAATTAATACTGAAGGTAAGGTAATTTATACAGAACAAGTAGCCGAAATTACGGAAGAGCCAAACTACAAGTTGGCTTTAGAAAGTTTATAAAACCACTCACAACAAAAGCTACACTGCCTTAAAACGCAGTGTAGCTAGCTTGTTATGAGGAAATTTAAAAATACCAATTATGAAAAAAATTTGGATTCTCTCTTTGCTTTTCACAATTGGATTGTCAATTAATGCCAATCCGATTGCTTTACCAACTATTGAGATTTCGGAACTTTATTTTGACGAATCTGATAATTGGAAACTCGAATTGGGTTATTTTTATATCAATCCTGAAGGTTATACTTTTGACAGTCTATTCATATCTTCCTCCGAGGATACAGCTAAACTAGCCGATTATTTATTGATAGGCGAAATGGGGCAACTCGTACTTACGCCAGATAGTCTGACCACAAATTTTAGAATTAATAGATTAGGAGATACCATAAAAGTAATTTCTTATACGCATGGAATGCAGTTTGAGGATAATTTAATATTTGGCAATCTATCAGGATCCTCAATAAATTATCCACGGCCAGGACAATCCATTAGCAAATATGGACGATGTTACACCAAAGATAATTCCCCAACAATTGGATTGCCTAATGATACGCTTGGCATTTATGGAACGGTGAAAGGAGTTATTTACGACCTATATTCTGAACCAGTAAAAAACAGAGAATTTAGATTAGACAACTATTTTGAAACTTCTGAAAATGGCGAGTATTCTACCAGAGTGTATTCAAAACCGTCAACATGGAGTTATCTTGATTATAAAACATTGCCATATGCAACAACGTCTGTATCAATAACTGAAATTTCTTATACCATGGAACCTGATTCCGTAGTCGAAATGGATATTTATTTACTAAATACGTTGGCAAATGGAATTCATGAAATAAACATGGCAAATACTCCAATTTCTGTTTACCCAAATCCGATAATAAAAAACGGGGAGCTCAAAATCAATATAGATTTGCCAATTATAACCTCGGACATTTATATAGAAATTAGCGACCTCAATGGCAGAATTATTAAGAAGAAGAAAATTAATCAGATTCAAAGTACAATAACAGCTCCCAATATAAGTGGATTTTATATTGTTCGGACTATGCTTGATTCAGAGATTATTTCGTCCAACAGAATACTGGTAAAATGAATAGATTGATTGTGATATTATTGATTGTGATCCCAATAAATGTATTGGCTCAGCACAAACTTGAATTTGTTGGAGAAAAAATTGATTTCGCAATTAATAGCGACCAATTTACAATCAATGGGATTTATTATTTTGCAAATAACTCAGAACATGAAATTAAACAGACCATTTTATTCCCTTTTGCAAAAAACACAAATTCGACAACAGTTAAGCGAGTTTACAATTTGACTTATGGTGAAAACATTCCTTTTAAGGAATTACATAATGCGGTTGCCTTTAAAATTCTTGTTTTGCCCAAAGATACGGTAAAAGTTAATATCGCTTATGCTCAAAATACAGTCAAAGAGAATATTTACATATTAGAATCAACTCAGACTTGGGGCCACGCTCTAAAAAAAGCTGATTATTCATTGACCTTTGACGCGTCAGTTCAAATTGATAGTTTGTCTATAAAATCGGATTCGTTGATTAACAATGTCTATTATTGGAAAAGAAAAGATTTTTATCCGAATGAAAATTTTAAAGTCTGGATTAAATAAATGGAACGACGAAAAAACAACCATAAAACATGCCAATTATGAAAAAAATCTTATTATTACTTTGCATAATGATAACTTTCGTAAATAGTGAAGAATTATATGCAAAAACTCCTGAAATTGACACTTGTTTAGTAGGAACTTGGAGTGGTTCTGAAAAAGATGATCAAATAATTGGTATGCAAAAAAGTTGGATTCAATATAGATACCCAGATGGTAAATTAGTGACAATATTCACTACCACGTATTTAGAAACAGTAGATATTGAGACTGAAATTGGTAAATGGTGGACAAAGAATGGGAAATTTTATGAAAAGCGCGATGGCACAAGAAAGCCCGATGTATATACGTATGAAGTGATTAATTATCATCGTGTCATTTTTAGAGCATTCAATTTGTCGACTCCATTTGAGAATGAAAATTACCAATTTATGGACACCAGAGTTGAAGATGATAAAACGACAGAAACTATCAACATAACAAAAAAATAATGACGTTTAACACCAAACCATGTTAACTTACGGGGTAACATTCGCTTAAAATCGTCCGTTATGCGAATTAAAACGTAATAATAAATGACTATAAATCAATGATTAAACTAAAAAAGATCTTACTAAAAAGTATCATATTGCTAATTTTTACTTTGACTGTTTTTCAAAATGCTTTGGCATGCAGTGGATATAAAATTACAATTGATAATAGAACTTTTTTTGGAAGTAATCACGATTCGTGGTTTACAACACCTCATATTTGGTTTGAATCTGCAACGATTGATAAATACGGTGCCGCATTTACAGGAGCGAGATATGACGGAGACAATGGTTATGCC
>JAQVGK010000220.1 GCA_028696755.1 Bacteroidales bacterium
AAGTCAATCCAACTCTGCGGGGTGTTGCTGTAATATCAGGCTGAAAGCCTGAATTATTTCAACCTGATGCGATAGCGTCAGGTTGATAAATATAAATACCACTGGAGCGCTGTTGGCGCGGCTTAAATGTAAAATACTAGAAAAGTACGACCTGAAAATAAAGCAGAATTCTATGTTCTCTATGGTTTTTGTCCGTTAGGCGATGCGCTGAGTTAAGGTTGGTGAGTTTGTCGAACCATCGAAGCGACATAAATATCCATAGAGAATTTTGTTTAAATGCAATCCGATTCCGCGTTAGCGGATATACAATAGAACAACCGAACCGCCAACTGAGGGTGAGCTCAGCGAAGCCAATAGAACATAACGCTACCGCGCGATTGCATCGCGTGGTACCACCAGAACAATAGAACAAAAAGGTCGCACTAAGCTAAATCCAGGCAATATGCCTCCTTAGCCTCAGCCTTAGCATAGAAAGTGAACAATAGAACAATCGAACAAAATAAGCCAAGGATAAATTGCAAAAAAAAAGCAGGAGTCGAGGCTCTGACTACCTGACTCCTGCAAGAAATTTGAGTATATTAAGATAAAAACTGTTATTGATTTTGAACTTCCTCAACGTCACCGATAACCTTTAATACCACACTAGGTTGAGAAGGGTCGTTAGTGATAATAGTAATAGTTTTATTTTGTTTTCCTTTTTTTCCAGCTGAATTAAACGTTGTTGTGATATGGCTTGATTCGCCAGGTTTAATAATCATTTTTTCTGGATTTGTAGCAGTACAACCGCAAGATGCTTTAATCTTTCTGATTACCAAGTCGCTTTTTCCTGAGTTTGTAAAAACAAAATTATATGAAGTTTTTTCGCCTGATTTAATAGTGCCAAATTCAAATTCGGTTTTCTCAAAGTTGATTTTTGGAGCGTTTGCAAGCTCGTCGGGAGTGAGGTGAGAAAAATCTTCTTCGATGGTTGCGCTTATCGAAAGTCTATTTTGTGATTGCTTTTCGCCATTGATAATAATATCAACTCTATCCATTACAAAACCCCAATCGTTCTTTTTAGATCCATCATAAGTAACTGTGATTACACCTATTTGTCCTTTAGACTCATTTGGCTTTTTTCCAGCAAGTTTTTTAGGACTAACGCTAATAGTAATGTGCTCGGGAACATTCTCGAAAGTAATTTCCATTGGGTTTTCGCTCATGTTTACTATTCCAATAGTATCAGTTACTGTTTGATTATTGTAAACTTTTGTAAATGCTAAATGCGAAGTTTTAAGGCGCAGTTCTCCAAATGCTTTTGGATAAAAATCTTCGATACCTTTTTCGCGAGGAGTAACTTCACCTTCGATACGGAGAAGTGTTGTAGGATTCTCGGTATTTGAAGTTACTGTAATCGACTTGTTAAATTTACCTGGACGATTTTTTGGATCATAAGTAGCTTTTACATAGCCTTTTCCACCTGGCTGAACTGGTTCTTTTGTGTAATCAGTTGCTGTACAACCGCAAGATGCCTTTACGTTTGTAATGTATAGAGGAGAGCTGCCAGTATTGGTAAATGTAAAAGTTGCTGCCTGAGGGCCTAACTCTTCTTTAAACAATCCAAAACTATGTGTTGTTTTATCCCAAGAAATTGTTGGTTGTTGAGTCTGAGATATAGCGATCAGGCTAATGATTACGAACGATAATAATAATCCTGTCTTTTTCATCTTTATTATTTTAAGTTATTAGTTCATATTAACTGCAAAACCGGAGAAGTTTGAGTTTCCCCGGTAAGTGCAAAAAATTCTTTATAAATTACTGCGTAACTGTTTCAGCAGGTTTTGGAATCACTTCTCCAGTAATTCTAATTACGCTAGTTGGCTGAAACTCGTTTGTTGTTACTGTAATTGATTTGTTGAATTTGCCTGGTCGTCCTTGAGGATTGTAAGTAGCAGAAACGTAGCCTTTTCCACCTGGTTGAACTGGTTCTTTTGTGTATTCGGTTGCTGTACATCCGCACGAAGCCTTAACATTAGTTAAAAATAGAGGCTCGTTACCCGTATTAACAAACTCGAATTTATAGGTTTGAACGCCGGCTTCTTCTTTAAATGTTCCGAAGTCGTGAACTGTCTTTGTCCATGAAATTGCTGGTCCTGATTGCTGGGCAAAAACTGCAGCTGAGAAAACAGTTGCGAGAACAATTAATAAAATCCTTTTCATAATATCAAGTTTAAAGTTAAAAAATATGTTTCTTTAATAAATAATTTTTTCGTCGTTTTGTTTTTCAAATATCGTACCAAACGGAAATTTTCAATATAAAAATAATATAAAAATTACTTAACTATTAAAATCCAATCTGGCCTGTGGCACAATGTCGAGATTATCTTTAACACCATTAATAAATTTAAAATAACCTATCAGAGCAATCATTGCGGCATTGTCGGTTGTATATTTAAATTTTGGCAGATGAACAGTCCAGCCATTGCGCATTCCTTCATCTGTTAACCTGTTTCTTAGTTCCGAGTTTGCCGAAACTCCTCCCGAAATGGCTATTTCTGTAATTCCTGTCATTTTTACTGCTTTCTTTAGTTTGTCAAGCAGAATTGTTACAATTTCCGATTGTAAGGACGCACAAAGATCGTTTAGGTTGTCTTGCACAAAGGTATTACTTTCTTTTAAATTATCTCGTAAAAAATAAAGAAAAGATGTTTTTAAACCGCTAAAGCTGTAATCTAGACCAGGAATATTTGGTTTTCCGAATTTGAATCTGTCGCGATTCCCAGTTTGTGCCATTTTGTCAACAACCGGACCGCCAGGATAACCTAAACCCATAACTTTTGCACATTTATCAAAAGCCTCACCAGCTGCATCGTCTATTGTTGCACCAATAATCTCGAAATCTGTGTAACTTCTCACTACAACAATTTGTGTATGTCCGCCCGAAACCAGTAAACATAAAAATGGAAAAACAGCAGGAAAATCATCCTCGGTTTTTTCTCTTAGAAAATGAGCAAAAATATGTCCGTGCAAATGATTTACCCCAATTAATGGGATATTTGACGCAACCGATAAACCTTTAGCAAAGGAGGAACCGACCATTAACGAGCCAAGCAATCCCGGGCCTTGAGTAAAAGCAATTGCCGAAATATCGCTAATGTTTTTGCCAGCTTGTTCGAGAGCTTCTTTTACAACTAAAACAATATTTTGCTGATGAGCACGACTTGCCAACTCGGGAACAACACCTCCATATTTTTGATGAATAGCCTGAGTATTTATGATGTTAGAGTACAATTTTCCATTACAAATCACAGCAGCTGATGTATCATCGCAAGAAGATTCTATGCCTAAAATAACAGTATTCATACTTTTTAACAAAATAAGGTTTACAAAAGTATGTTTTAATAAAATACCTGCAAGATTTTTTTTATAATATTTGCAGTAAATATTTATTTTGTAAAAAAACTAAACTTGTTCGGAATAAGAATAAAGAGGATATTGCTTGTGTCATTTCTGTTGCTAATCAGAGATTTGATACTGCTTTTCATTTTGATTAATTCTCCTTTCCTGCAAAGTTATCTTACCAAAGTTACAATAAACTATTTTGCTGATGTTTACGAAATTGATTTAAAAGTTGATAAGGTTTATATTGATCTACCTAAAACTATTGTCTTGGAAAATGTTCAGTTGATGGATTCTACAGGCGATACATTAATTTACTCTGGTAGAATAAATGCTGAAATTGCATCGGTCAAAATTTTTGAGCGTAGTTTACACCTCGACAAAATAAGTCTAATTAATCCTTTTATTAACATTAAAACCGATTCGGCTGGCAATTCTAATTACGAATATCTCCTGAGAAAATTTGAATCAGAAGAAGAAGACACAAGCGCAACTCCTGAGTTTAGCGTATTCTGCAATAATTTCGAAATTCTTAATGCGAGAATCAAGAATCGTGATGTCCGTTATTCTGCTACTCCAGGAGAATTTAATGTTTCGGATGCTGATATTTCTGGTTTGAATTTACTTATCAGCGATTTTAAATATTACAGCGACACAATTGAATTAAATCTCGATAATTTCTCGTTGAGTGATAAGTCGGGGCTTTCGCTTCGGGAGTTTTCGGGTCATTTGAAATATTTTGAAACTGGAATAAATCTAACAGATTTTACAGTAAGAACTAATTATTCAAAGTTAATTTGTTCCGAGATAATTGTTGAGGGAACTGATGCTGACTATCTTTCGGATCCACTAAACAAGATGAAATTATCATTAAACATCGACACTCTGATTTTTGATGTTGCTGATTTAGGTCCTATAATGCCTGAGTACAAGTTTTTACACGATAAGGTTCATCTATCGGGTAATTTCAAAGGTAAATTATCAAAATTTAAGTTTAAAAACTTTAATATTGCATACGGAGACGATACTCGATTGATTACTAATTTAGAAGTAGATGGTTTACCCGATTACGATATGACTTTTATTTTTGGTGATATCGAGCAGTTAACAACATCCGACAATGACATTAATAGAATATTGCGATTGGTCTCTCCAACCGATCCAATTTATTTACCATCGACCTTCAAAGATTTAGGATATATTTCGTTTGTAGGAAATATTACTGGTTTATTTAACGATTTGGTAGCTTATGGTGAGTTTAATACCGGATTAGGCTCAATAAGAACCGACTTGGGTATTGTTACCGATTTTGAATCTTGGGATGTTTCATGTAATGGGAAACTTCAGGCAACTGATTTGAATCTTGGCAGTATTACAGGCGATCCCGAAACATTTGGATTTTTAAGTCTTAATTCCGACTTAAGTGGAACGATAGATTCTTCGGGAAATTATTTCGCTAAAGTTGACTGTAATATTACAAAACTAGGCTTATTGGACTATAATTATAGCGGTATAAATGTGATTGGAGAAATATCCAATACTTCATTTAACGGAGAACTGTTTGTTGATGATCCAAACCTTAAAGTTGAGTTTTTAGGGATGTATAATTATGGAGGGAAGGAGCAGGGCCTTGATTTTTCTACTGATATTTATGCAAATCTTAATGCCCTCAATATTACTCACGACTCGTTACCTTCGGAAATTAAAATGGTTTTTTCGGCCGATCTTAGAGGTGACTTGCTTAACCGACCTCAAGGCAATGTTTATCTGAGTAATTTTTACTATATTGCCAATGGACAGTCGTTGCGACTAGAACAGTTAAGTTTAAATTCACATATTGATGAATTCGAACAACAATATCTGACTGTTCGATCGGATTATGCTGATATAAATTTATATGGTGATTTTGATTATGGCGAAATTGGCACATCGCTGTACAATATGATTGCAAGTTACGCTCCCTCTTTTATATCACCTATAGAGACAGCCGAAATGCTAAGTGCAAATACTGCAAATTTTGATATTCGACTAAAAAAATTAAACAATCTTACAGGAGTGTTTATGCCCGAACTTAGTATCGAAGGCGAGTTGTTTGCCGAAGGTCGTATTTCTGGCATAGATAAAGAGTTTGATGCGATCTTTAGTATTCCTCTTATTCGCTACGATAGTATTTATTTATGGGGATCGGAACTGAATATTACTGGTTATCAGGATTCGCTCGATTTAACACTTACACTTCAAGAAGTAAGTACCAAAAGCTTCCCTTGGTTCGAGAATGTAGAACTCGGTCTAGGTGTTCAAAACGATAGTGTTTTCTTTGATTTAGAATGGGATAATTTTGATGAAATGAGAAATTCGGGCGACATCACCATCAGCACAAAATTTATTCCTGTGCAAGGTCGAGATATGCCAAGAATCGAAAATCTGATTTATAAGTCGCAAGTTGTAGTTGATAATAAAATATGGGAAGTAAGTCAAACGCCCGTAATTGTAGATAATAAAAACATCAGCATAAAAAAGTTTTCTCTCACACACGAGAATCAAGTTCTTAATATTGATGGTGATGTGTCGGAGGATGAAACTAAACTTTTACGTTTCTTAATTAGCAATGTTGATATTTCGAATTTTAATCCATACATCGAAGGATATGGTTACGAACTAAATGGAATTCTGTCGGGAAATGGCAGGGTTGCAAACATCTACAATAATCCAAGTTTCAGATCATCATTAAGCATTAACGATTTCAAGATTAATCAGGAAGATTTTGGCCGATTTGATTTATCTGCTACCTGGGAAGGAAAGACCAGTGGTTTTAAGGTTGACGGAGTAAATAAATATATGAAGATTCGT
>JAQVGK010000221.1 GCA_028696755.1 Bacteroidales bacterium
TTTTTTTGTTTTTTTGTTTTGCATCATAAAAATAAGTGAAAAAACTTTACTTACCAAACCCTGTTTAAAATACTTATAAACAGTGGTTTGGTGAGTTTTTATAACAATTAGTTTGCGGATTTAAGGGTATATAGAAAAATGGGGTAAAATTATGGCACGTAATTTGCTAAATTCCTCCTCGTGAAACTAAAATTTAAAATAATAAAAAAAGTTTAGCCATGAAAGCAAAAATTACAATGTTATTATTAGTCGGAGCATTTTTTCTTGTATCTAATGCATTAAATGCTCAGCAAGTTTTGAATGGAAACAAGGTTGTTAAATCAAGAGGCGTTTCCGAGTATGTTATTCCAAGCGGTGACGTAGCAATTGAAAAACCAGTACTATCACGTGGTGGTTGTGTTGTAAAATTCGACAATTGGACAGGTTTTTACATTGACCTATGGGTTGACAAAGTTTACAAAGGACGTTTAAATCCATGGGAAAATTCACAATTAGTACTTCCCGAAGGTTACACAGAAGTTTACTGTCGCACAATGGGCGAAACCTACCAATGGCAATCTTCTGGGGAATGTAACGAAGAGTTCCTTCTCAAACTCGAAACCGAAGGAGCAGAATCTCAGTCATCAGATTCACAAGATTTCTAAGAAAAAATTTACAGACTGTTGCTCGCCGAAAAGTGAGCAACAGTTTTTTTAAATTAATCCAGACATGAAAAAATCAATAATAATTGCGATAGCTGTACTATGTAGTTTTGTTGCTAAGGCCGACAAATATGCTCTTATCATTGCTATTGGTGAATATAATCAGGACTTAACAGGCTGGTACCCAATTAGTGCTGGTAACGATGTGCCTTTAATTGAGAAAACACTTGCCGATTTAGGGTTTCCGCAACAGAACATAATGTATCTTAAAGATGATGCTGCAACAAAAGAAGGCATTCAAGCTGCACTTGGCGAGTTATATTCAAGAATAGCACCAGGCGACCATGTTGTAATACATTATAGTGGACACGGTCATCAAATTTTTGATAATAACGAGGAAGAAATTGACGGACTTGACGAAGCCCTTGTAAGCTACGATGCTCCTATGAGTATGAAAGATGGTTACGACGGATCAAAACACTTTCGTGATGATGAACTCGGAGATTGGATTACAAAATTTAGAATTAAACTAGGTGCAAACGGTCACATTTTATTATTCCTCGACTCTTGTCACTCTGGAACTGGAACACGTGGTTCTGCGAAAGTTAGAGGTGGCGCACCACCACTTGTACCTGAAAACTGGTCTCCTTCGACAAAAAAAGATAACAAAGTTGGTTTTGGAATGGGTAGCTCAAACAGTAGAGGAGCAACTACCGAGCAAATGGCGAAATTCGTTGTTTTCTCAGGAGCAAGTGCTAACGAACTTAATTACGAAACATACGATGACGAGAATAATGCTGTCGGATCTTTATCATACTGCATTTACAAATCATTCTCACAGATGAAAGAAGGCGATACCTATCGTCAGGTTTTTGCAAGAATTATGGCCGAGATGGCAACAAAAGCACCGTTCCAAAATCCTGCAATCGAAGGTGATATTGATTTTGCAGTTTTCGGTGGCGATTTTGCTGTACAGTCTGAGTATTTTAACCTTACAACCGTAAAAACCGATTCAATTGTTGAAATTAGCGGTGGCCGTTTGGCTGGAATAAATCCGGGAACCATTATTGCATTTACCGAGCCTGGAACAGCTGTATTAAACGAAAATGCAGTCATCTTAACTACAGGTAAAGTACTGAGTTCAAACAACTTCTCTTCGGTTGTTGCCCTCGACAACAAGATGAAGTTTAAAAACAATCAAAGTGCTTGGGCTTTTGTGCAAGCCAGAACATTTACCGATCAAAAAATTAAAGTTGCAATCGACCCAAAAATGGACGCCGATGTTAAAAGTTCGTTACAAACTGAGATTGAGAAATCTAGTTTTGCCGAACTTAACAATGAAAATCCTGAAATCACTCTCAACTACAGCAAAACAAGGGGTGCAAAAACAATTTCGGTAACTAATGCCGCCTACAATCAGGAATTACACAAAATCTCAAACACCGATAACCAAGCACTTAACGAGGATATTATTTCAACTTTAAATAATTTTGCTCAGGGCAAAATCATTAAAGATTTGGATTATTATAATGAGAGATACGATGTTGTAATGGAGCTAATTCCAGTTAAAGCCAGAATAAATGATGACGGCACGTTTGACATTCTCGAATATCCCGAACCATCAACTATTTTGGTTAATGATGTGCCAGTTTTCAGCCCTGATGTAATGGCCTTAATAAAAGTTACAAATTATGGGACTAAAAAAGCATACTTTAACATCATTGATATTCAACCAGATGGATTTATTAATCCTGTAATTCCAACAGTTCACGACCTCGACGGTAGAGAGTATGTACTTGATCCAGGTGAATCTGCAGTATTAAAAAACACATTGGTAATGTTTGGCCCTCCTTTCGGAAACGAAATTTTTAAACTTATAGCTACCGATAAACCATTTAATCTTTCTGCAACAATATTACAACATGGTAATTCTACCAGAGGCGATGGCTCAAATGTTTTTGAATCGGCATTGCAGGTTGGCAAAACAGGAACTAACACTCGTGGTGCATCTACGGTTAGCTCAAAAAGCAATGAGGACAGAATTTGCACATTCGAATATACTTTTAAAATTACTGAATAAAATATTTGCTTCGAAAAGAAATCCTCCGCAAAACGGGGGATTTTTTTTATTTTTACATCAAAATATTTTGAATTTTGAAACCACTGGCAGAAAGATTAAGACCCAAAAATTTCGACGAGTATGCAGGTCAACAGCATCTCGCAGGAAAAGATGCGCCTTTGAGAAAGATTATTGAATCGGGAAATATCCCATCAATGATTTTATGGGGACCTCCAGGAGTTGGTAAAACAACTTTAGTTAACGTAATTTCGGGATTGACAAATAAAGATTTTCACACATTAAGTGCTGTTAATTCAGGAGTTAAGGATGTTCGCGAAGTAATTGAAAAAGCAAAAAAAACAAATCTTTTTTCAAAATCAAATCCAATTTTATTTATTGACGAAATTCATCGTTTTAGCAAGTCGCAGCAGGACTCTCTTCTTGGTGCAGTTGAAGATGGAACTATTACCTTAATTGGAGCAACAACCGAAAATCCATCGTTCGAGGTAATTACTCCACTCCTTTCGCGCTGTCAGGTTTATGTACTAAAACATCTCGAAGAAAAAGATTTAGATATTCTGATCGACAGAGCAATAACTGAGGATTCTGAATTAAAAAAACTTAAAATTAATGTTGAGGAACGTGATGCACTCTACCGCTTTTCGGGCGGTGATGCTCGCAAATTGTACAATCTACTCGAATTGGTATGCAATACAGCCCAAAACAATGAGATTACAATAAACAACAAGTCTGTTGTTGAAAAACTTCAAGAAAATTTAGCTATTTACGACAAATCGGGCGAGCAACATTACGATATTATTTCAGCGTTTATAAAATCTGTTCGAGGTTCTGATCCCGATGCTTCTGTTTACTGGCTTGCACGAATGCTCGAAGGAGGTGAAGATATTAAATTCATTGCTCGTCGAATGATTATTCTTGCTGCTGAAGATGTTGGTCTTGCAAATCCAAACGCACTTTTAATTGCAAATGCTTGCTTTGACGCTGTAAGTAAGATTGGCATGCCCGAAGCTAGAATTATTTTATCCGAGGCAGTAATTTATCTTGCTACAAGTCCGAAAAGCAATTCGGCATACATGGCTATTGACGCAGCCTTAGCAAAAGTAAAAGAAACTGGTGATTTACCAATTCCACTACATCTACGCAATGCGCCAACAAAACTGATGAAAAATCTGGATTACGGAAAAAATTACAAATACGCACACTCATACGAAAATAACTTTGTCGAACAGCAATACTTACCCGACAAATTAGCTGATACAGAATTCTACAGCCCAGGCAAGAATCAAAAAGAAGACAGCATTAAGAAGTTTATGAGTTGGTTGAGGAAGAAGTAATTTGTAAGCAGTAATCGGTAATCGGTGGTCGGTGGTCGGTGGTCGGTGGTCGGTGTACGGTAAGCGGTAAGCGGTAAGCGGTGGTCGGTAATCGGTCCTTCGACACCCACAGGCTTGTACCATAGGCTGCTCAGGAACCGTAAGCGGTAAGCGGTGGTCGGTAATCGGTAATCGGTGGTCGGTGGTCGGTAATCGGTGGTCGGTGGTCGGTAATCGGTGGTCGGTAAATTTCGGTATAGCATTCTGATTTCAATTCTAGTCTGTTTTATTAAATTGAAATCAGAAAGCTATACTGATGATGGATTAACGATTACAAAATCTAATTGCAATCCCAAATAAAACATCCAACACCCAGCGGCTCACGCAAGTAAACTTTGCACTTACCAACCGACATACCGACGCACTGCTTACTGCTTAAAAATTTCTAATTCGCTGCTGGTCTCATCGATAAAATAACCTCGAGAAGACTTTCTTCCCATTTATCGTAAGCATCGCCTGTACCGAAGAAAACTAAAGTCATAAGATTTGTGTCGTCAGGCATAAAAAGCATTACAGTTGTTGACATTTGGTCTTTTGAACCATCTTCATTAACATAGTAACCCCAGCCATCGTTAGCTACGAAGCTAATTCCATTACTTTCAAAATCAGTAGTTTCCTCAGCCCAAGTAATATCAACAAGCAATGACTCAACAACGTCAAAAGCATCATTTACCAAATCGTCAATTGCAGTCTCGCTTGTAGGATCAGTTGAAGCCCAAATCATTGTTATAAGTCTTGAAGATTCTCCTGAATCGTTTGGAACTATACTAAACAAACCATCCTCATTTGTAACTTTCCATTTGTCGGTAGGAACATCAATCTTAACAATTGCAGTGCCACTTTCTGGGATTCTATAAGTTTTTTGAGCAATACTCATACCAGCAAAGGCTAATAAAAACAGAGAAAAAATAATTAGCTTTTTCATAATTGTTAGTTTTTAAATTAATAATTTAGTTTGATTAAAAGGTAAAACAAAGATATTATTTTTTTGTTTTGTCAAAAGCTATTTACAAATAATATGCCTCAATTTTTTTGTAAATTCTTCTAAAATACGAACTGCGCAATCAACACCAATGCAACCAAACTAAGACACATATGGTCTTTGGTATAATTTTGATTTTATCGTTAAAGAGTACGATAAATTTGATTATTTTTACTCAAATAAATTAAAGTTAGTTTTATGAAAAAAATCATCTCGCTCTTTTTGTTTGTTTTAATTGCCTCTACTGCTTTTCCACAAAGTATGACTATCTTGCAATCACAAAAAACAAAAGCCCAGATTATTTCCGACAATGAGAATGGAATTACTTTTATAAATTCGCTCGAAGGATTCGAAATTTCAACAGTTAAGACAAAAGATGGTAATTACTCGAGAATAATTGTTCCAAATTATTATCCTGATATGCAAATTGGCTTTCCAGAACTTCCAGTAATGACAAAACTAATTGAAGTTCCGCTCGACGCTGAATTTGAAATTAACATTATTAGTTACGACGAGCAAGTAGTTGACCTTTATGAATATGGGTTCAATTTACCGATCGTCCCAAATCAAGCTTCATTATTTAAAAATCAGAGCATTGACGAAGTTCCATTCGAGAAAAACAATTCTATTTATCGTGATAAAGAATTTTATGCAACTCAGCCTGTTGATGTTAGATTGGTTAGTAAAATGAGGGGCGTTCAAGTTGCACAAATCACTGTAAATCCATTTTCTTACGACATCGAATCCAATACTCTCACAATAAAAAACAATATAGTTGCTGAGATTACATACAAAAATGTTGATTTACAGAAATCAGCTCAGCTAAAAGCAGATAAGTATTCCCCAGCTTTTGTAACATCATATAAATCATTGTGGAATTATAAGGCTCCTGCTACAAAAGATGCAATATCTCAATATCCGATTAATTATGTAATCATTAGCGACAGGATGTTTGAAGAAGCACTCCAACCTTTTATAGATTGGAAAACAAAAAAAGGATTTTATGTTACAGTTGCTTACACTGATGTGATTGGCAATACTACCACTGCAATTAAAACTTATATCCAGTCTTTGTACGAAGCTGGCACAGCAGAATCTCATGCACCAACTTATCTTCTACTAGTTGGTGATGTAGCTCAAATTCCAGCTT
>JAQVGK010000222.1 GCA_028696755.1 Bacteroidales bacterium
TAAAATATAAATATGCACCATTCGTAAAGAAAAAATCTGTAGTACACAAATCTGAACTCGACGATTGCCAACTCATTGAACAGCAACAGTTTTTTTCAGATTAAGCGCAAAATGGGTTAATTCTTTACAAAGATTTAATATCAAGCTTCTGCGCTCTTTTTCTGTTAGTTCCTGGAGTGTTGTCGTTAATTTTTGCATGTGTTTTGTGTTATTCGCATGGTGCAAATGTAAGTCGTTTTTTGACTTACTCCAAATTATTTAGTCATTTTTTGACTAATAATTTTTAAATAATGACTAATCAACTGAATATCAATCACTTAAATTTATGAAGTATGAACACAATTCTTGAAAACATCAGAACAATTAGAGAAATCAAAGGATTTTCTCAGGAGGCAATGGCTGAAAAAATGAATATTACACAGCCAAAATATGCGCGTTTTGAACGAGGCGCGACAAAAACTGACTTAGAAATGATTTATAAGACTGCATTAGTCTTAGGAGTTGAAGTTATTGACCTAATCACTTATCCTAAAAAATATGTGGACATATCGACAATAACAGATTCAGAGAATGAAGTAAAAGCAGTTTTACAAATCGAACTTAAAAAAGAAAAGAAAGAACAGGTACTAAAACTAGTATTTGGAGATAATAATTTAGAAATATTGAATAAATGAAATGCAATATTAAATTAATGAAATTCTTTAAGTTTAATTGGTTTGCAATAATTGCATTCTTACTATCAGCAGCCTCATTTATAATGACAATAACACAAGTTGATCTAAGCAATCAAGAGGCAAATTGGATCGGTATATTTAGTGGAATAATAGCTTTTTTAGCCATATTACTCGTTTTTTTCAATATTGATCAAGTAAGTAAAATATCAAGAGATGCCGCAACAAAAGAAGCAGGAGAAGTTGCAAAGCAAGAAACTCTTAAAGTTGCAAAAAATGTTGTTTATAATGAAATTAAGAAGAAAATTGAAAAACATGTGAAAGAAATCCTCGATAATGATTACAAAGAATTACTAACTGAAATTATAGAAAGCAAGATGAATGAGTTCGCTAAAAATACTATTGATAATTCATTTGTTCCAACTGATTTAACCTTGGTGGTTGAAGATATTTACAATAACAGTAGGCTACAAACATTACCTTTTACAAAGTCATTGTTTGATCAAAGCAAATCTTACCAAGATATTATATTAAAGATAAAAGAGTTTAATGAAGCACAAACTAGAGATAAGCTTTTACGTGCATTAAGATTTAATTTACTGTCGGCATATCATAATAAAAAATTGATAAAAATTACCTTAAGCAATTCGGATGAGTTTATTACTGGTACAATAATAAACATGAATCACGATGATGGATTCTATGAAGTAAATATAAATGATACTAAAACTGTGAAATTAAATATTGCTGATATAAAGTCAGTTGAAATTACGAATTAAAACCTAGGGATTTATGGCAGCGATAAAGAAAATGAGCGAAAAAGAGATTATAGAAACATTTAAAAAGAACTTAAATGTAGCTTTTCGCATCTATGAAAATGAAAATAGTATGATGGGATTAGCGTTCACGCCAACTGAGGTTAATACTGATCATGCTTTTGGTTATTATCAAAAACTCGAAGGCGAAAGAATAATATCTAAAGTGTTTTATAATCAAACATTCTCAATTGAATTTGATCATGAATATAGAGAAAGGATGGACAATAATTCTAAGCCAAATTCTTAGCTTAACATTTGGATATCGCATTGAATATCTCAAAAAATATTAATCCAGTTAGGATTAGAACAAAAGTGTTTACCAAATAAATCCCACGAAATGGGAAAGTGATAATGAATATAGTATTAACAAGGCTTACGAGTGATTTTTGCGTAGTACCGCAGGGATCACAAAGATGAAGTGCCTTGAGTGCACTAAAGTTCGGAGTGCCTAAAGTTATTGCTGGCGCGACTAGGTAAAAAAAATGCTTCGCAAATTTTTTACCCCACAACTCCAAACTTAAAGTACTTTAGGCATTTTAGGCACTTTAGACACTCTAGGCACTAAAAAAAAGGGAATGACCAAAGTTCTGATAGATCTACTAAAACTCTCGAACCTAAACTGCGGTTTGGGACAAGTAGCGTATAATTTTGCCGAAACACTTTCGCAAACAGATTCAGAATTTGAAAAGCACTTTCTTGTCCCAAAAAAGTTTAAAGGAAAATTTGGGAATGATGTAATTTACCACACTAAACTAGGTTTAAAAAGCTATTTAAGAAAAAACAAATTTGACTTGTGGCATTGCATACATCAGGAACCCGAAGTTTTACCTAAAGATGATACAAAGATTCTGATGACGATTCATGATTTAAACTTTTTGGGTGAAAAAAGTAACGAAAAAGCAGCAAAACGACTTTTAAAACTGCAAAATATTGTTGACCGTACTACACAGCTTGCATTTATCTCAGAATATTCAAAATCAATTGCTTTACAACATTTAAAAACATCGAATAAAATTTGCAGTGTAATATATAATGGTGTTACTTGTTGCAAGAATGGAACAAAACCTAAGTTTTTTGATGGAGGTAACTTTTTCTTTACCATTGGAGTCTTAAAACCAAAGAAAAATTTTGAGGTATTGATTCCGATAATGAAAATTTTTCCTGATACCTTATTAATTATAGCAGGCAAAAAAAAAGGTTCCTATTATAAACATTTGAAGAGAATTGTCGAAAAAGAAAATCTTTCAAATCAGATAATATTTGCAGGAAACATTTCGGAGGAAGAAAAAACCTGGCTTTATCAAAACTGTAAGGCTTTTCTATTTCCATCTCTCTACGAGGGATTTGGCCTACCAGTAATCGAAGCTATGCTAAATGGTGTGCCAGCAATAATTTCGAACAAAACCAGTCTGCCCGAAATTGGCTCTGATAAAGCTTACTATTTCGACAGTTTTGATTCAGATGCGATGGCAGATGTGATTCAAAAGTCTATTCAACATTTTAACTCAAGTACCGAGATCTCGAAAAAAAATCGAGAATATGCAGAAGGATTCAACTGGAAAGAAAATGTTGCAGGATACTCCAAACTGTATCTAAAAATTATGCAGGAGGATTAAAACGAGATAGTTGCACTAAAAATAATAAGAAATTGATATAAGATGTAATCAAACTATCATAATTCCAGTCTTTTGAATTTCAATTAAAAATCCAGCGTCGTCAGAATCTTTTTCAATAAGAATTGGCTCAATTCGATCATCAATTTCGCGTCTCAACTTCCATAGCAAGGGATTAACTGAAAAATAATCTCCGTCAATATGATCAACAATTACAGCAACATCAATATCACTATCATTCCTATTGGTTCCTTTTGCAAATGAGCCAAAAAGATATACACTATCTATCTGAAAATAATTTTGCAACAGGCTTTTATATAGAGCAACAATATTTATAGCTTCTCTTTTATCCATTGCTGTAGTTTTTTAGTTTCTGATAAAATCTGTAAGCATTTTGAATCGGTTAAGCTCTTAAGCAATCTTTCTTTATGGGAAGGATATCTTGTTCAATATTCAAAGGTTCAATTTGGTCAATAAAACTCTTTTGGGACTCATTTAACAAATCATAAAAATCTGCCTTTTTCGCTATGTATGATAAACTATGAGAGAAAGGTGCAATTTCAGCAGTCAGTTTGGTAAAATATGCTTTAAAGGCTTTCTCAATTGTTTGATGACACATGAATCCAACGTACAAGAACCTTTTACTAACGTACATTGCTTCTGCTGTTTCAAAATCATAATCAGAAAGTTCAATCCAATATTTTGTTTTACTGTCCACTTTAGATATTTTATTCAAAGATACAAAAATTCCTTCAAACTTTATAGAGTTTTAAAAATATTCTGTTGCCGACATTTGTAAAAGTAGGATACTCCAAACTGTATCTAAAAATTATGCAGGGGGATTAAATTTATATCCAACACCTTTTATAGTTACAATAACCTCGTCACCAAGTTTTTCGCGAAGCTTACGAATATGCACATCAATGGTGCGATCACCAACATATGCATCGCCCCAAACTTTATCATAAATTTCTTCGCGCTGAAATACTTTTCCAGGTTTAGAAGCCAGTAATTCGAGCAGATTGAATTCTTTACGTGGAAGAACAAGTGAATTTCCATTAAGGTGAATAAGATATTTCTCTTTATCAATAGAAAAACCTCCAACTGAGTCTGACTTCTTTGCAATTTCATCAGCGACTAAAGATTTTTTTCTCTTTAGCAAAGCTTCAACCCTTTTAATTAAAACTTTTGGATTTACTGGTTTTACAACAAAATCATCTGCCCCCGATTCAAAACCTGCAATCTGCGAATAATCCTCGCCTCTCGCACTTAAAAACATTTTCATTGATGAAATTTTGTCTTTTGCAGCATCTAGTTTCTCGCAAAGCTGAATTCCATCCATTCCTTTCATCATAATATCAATTATTATAATGTCGGGATTTTGCTTCAAAGCAATTTCGTAAGCAGAATTACCTTCGGAGGCTGAAAAAACCTTATAACCGGCTTTTTTAAAATTGTATTCTAGGAATTCGATAATATCGTCATCATCGTCAACCAATAAAACTGTATTTTCATTCATTTCAATCAACTTTAGCTGGCGCAAATTATTAAGTTAATGAAAACTGAATCTTAAATTGACATTAAGTAATTGTTAAACTAATCCCTGGCACTCCTTATTCTGCCAAATCGAATCTATCTGCATCTGTTGGCGCGCAGCCAAGACGCAAAGCCAAGACCTATCAGTATCACAAAGGACCTGACAGCGTCGCTAGGCAAGCAGCTTTGCAAGCAGCCAAACTATACCATAAATTAATAAGACAGATTAATAAAAATGACTAAAAATTTCACAATTCAAACACTTAACAATTACATAACTTTTTGATATTGTTCCCTTAATTTTTATCCGGATTTTTCGTAATTTATTTGCATCAGAAAATAAAACTTAAAACTAAAATTTAATAAGTATGAAAAAAGCAGTTTATTTTTTGATGATGTTTGCGGTAATAACATTAGTTATGAATTCGTGTAAAGAGGAACCAACTCCAACACCAGAACCAACTGAAGTAACAGTTAGTTCTAACATTACCACTAATACAACATGGGAAACTGGAAAAACTTACATTCTCGCTGGTAGAATTTCTGTAGTATCTGGTGTTACTTTAACAATTGAACCAGGTGTTGTTATTAAAGGTCAAGCAGGAACAGGTTCAAATGCAACAGCTTTGGTTATTGCACGTGGAGCTACAATTATGGCAGAAGGCACAGCAACTCAGCCAATCATTTTCACAACAATAGCTGATGAAATTGAACCAGGCGATATTGCTTCTCCAAACCTTGACCCAGATCTTAACGGTCTTTGGGGTGGTTTAATTATTTTAGGCAATGCTCCTATTTCGGCAACTAGCGCATCTGTTCAGATCGAAGGTATTCCAGCTTCTGACCAAAACGGACTATATGGTGGAACAAACGCTGCTGATAATTCAGGTGTATTAAAATATGTCTCTATCCGTCACGGTGGTGCAAACATTGGCGAAGGAAACGAAATCAATGGTTTAACACTTGGTGGTGTTGGTTCGGGAACAGTTATCGAAAATATCGAGGTTGTTGCAAACCAAGATGATGGAATCGAATTCTTTGGGGGTTCAGTTTCGGTTAAAAACTTACTTATTTGGAATGCTGGCGACGATTGTATTGATACAGATCAGTCTTGGTCAGGTACTCTCGACAACTTTGTAGTTATTGCTGGAACAGATACCGATCATGCGTTGGAAATTGACGGTCCAGAAGGCACTATGCTTGCAGCTCACACTGTTAAAAACGGAAGTATTAAAGGTAATGATGCTACGGAATTAGGTGATTTCCGTTCAGCAGCTAGAGGAACTTTCCAAAATATATACTTCTTCAACTTCCCAGATCCAGCAACTGATGGTCGCGGCGACTTCTCTCTATCTGGTGATGAGTCGATTGCAAATTTCGCATCTGGCGTACTCTCATTTAGCAATCTCCAAATTACTTTAGCAACTGGTGTTGAGTTAACCTCTGTTTTCAAAAACGGTACAGATGCTCATGCCACTGCAGTTGCTAGCGGCGCAAACACTTATGGTGCAGATAAAACTAAATTCACAGGTTGGAGCTGGGCAGAAGAAAATGGCGAACTTTCAGGTTTCTAATAACAC
>JAQVGK010000223.1 GCA_028696755.1 Bacteroidales bacterium
TTTTCCTGTACATATAAAACTCGATACAGGTATGCATCGTCTTGGCATGAATACCGATTAGCTTATAGAAATGTGCAAATTGATTATTTCGAGCAAAAAAATTAAAATTGCCAGTGTGTTTACTCATCTATCGGGTAGCGACAGCAAAACTTTCGACAGCTTTACGCATTTACAAGCATCAGAATTTGAAAAAATGTATTCGCAAATTTGCGAGATTATTGGTTACAATCCCGACAGACATATTCTTAATTCGGCAGGAATTTTACGATTTCCAGAATACAAATTCGAGATGGTTCGGCTAGGAATTGGTCTGTATGGTTTGATGCCTGAATTATGTAACGAACTTGTTCCTGTCTCTGTTTTCAAATCGGCAATTTCGCAGATTCACAAAGTAAAACAAGGCGAAACTGTAAGCTACAACCGCTCTGGCAAAATAGAAAAGGATTCTATAATTGCTACAATTCCTGTGGGTTATGCAGATGGCTTCGATCGTCGACTTGGTAATGAAAATTGGCATTTTATTATTAATGGTAAAAAGGCAAAAGTTATTGGCGATGTATGTATGGATATGTGCATGGCCGACATTTCTGGAATTTCTGCTTGCGAAGGCGATGATGTAATTATTTTTGGACCCGAAAATTCTGTTGCAAAAATGTCGGCAGTTTTAAAGACTATTCCTTACGAAATTATTACTGGAATTAGTCAGAGAGTTAAAAGAGTTTATTTTGAGGAATAATTATTTAGGTATCTATTTTTTGCGTTTTTTGCATGGAGCATGGCGCATGGGGCTATTTGTTCTAAAATAAAAATTTACTTGCGTGCGTTGCAGTGAGTTGAATCGAAGTGAGCCCTGCGGGGTTCTGCTATTCACAAATTATAATTAATGGTATATTGGCACAAATGTCCCACCGACTACTATTTGAGCTCCATACTCTATGCACCATGCACCATGCAATTTTTAATGCGTACCGTTTTATAAAGTTATTTCCTCATACCGTCAAAATACTTACTTTGAGGAATAAAAAAACGCAGTAGATTGATTTTTCCACTGCGTTGTAAATCAGCCTTTCATTCCGATTATCCCACAAAAAATTTATAAACGCTTTCTTTGTTCATTTCAGTCACTGTCATGTGAAACTGACCATTTTTGTAAACGAAGTAATTAAAATTTTTGCCGGTAATATAACTTACTGGGAAGTCCTTAACATATTTCGCAGGACATTTCCACAACACATACTCATCTTTTGAGTAAACTTTTTCCATAACTACAACATTTTCGACAGCATAAGGTAGCTGTACCGAGTTTTTAACAATTGTGTTTGGGCTGCTCTTTCCAGCAGTATCTCTTGGTAAATCAGCGGTTGAAGCGCTCAAAACAACACCTGTAAAAACCAAAACTAATAATATTGCAAACTTTTTCATAACTGTATTTTTATTTAATTAAACATATTAACAGCTCTAGTACGATTAAGGTTAAGCGAAAAGAGTTAATGCTTTGTTAAAGATTGTTATTGGAAGATTAAATAGTGAATATTAAATCTGTAATCGTTCATTTACATAAATCTTAATATCTTTGCAGGGTGAAACTAATGTGGATAAATTATGTCATTTCTTAAAAACATTTCTATAATAGTTATCTTTATAGTTAGCACGTTAAATATTTCGGCTCAAGATTTAACAATCGACAAAATAAGCAATTCGTCACCTTTTCAAGATTCAATAAAAGAGTTTTGGTTAGAATTCAAACCTTATGTTGTAAATTCAATAGAAAACGCTGATAAGAAAACATATAATTTGTATCAAGTTCAAATTACCACAAATGTTTTACTAAGATACTCGTTTACACAGAAAAAATATGATATTGTAGATGATCTGTTGAGGGTTTACTTGAAGGCATTAAATAAATTAGATTCTACTAATAGTTACAATTTTACTTTCTTTTATAATTCATCAAATTTACCAGATACAGTTTTACAACTCGACGGATTGTACTATATGTGGCTAGATGAGAATAATAATTCAAAACCTGCAAAAGAAAATATACTTGCAGTAAGCCAATTCTTAGCATTAGTTTCAGATGCTATCTTCAATATTTCAAAAATTTCTGTTTCAGAACGAACCGAAACCATGATACAATTTGCGACTGAGTATTCACCAATTATAGATAACACTTATAGTAGATGGGCATACGGGACTAATGTAACAAACCCATTTTCAGGGGAAAAGCTTACTAATGTCGGACCTTTTCAACGTAGAGGATGGGGATGTAAGTATGATAGCAAATACATTCCAACACATTTATCCCATATGCAATTAATTGATCTTTTAAGTGAAAATAAATGTGGAAATAATGAATCAAAAAACTACTGTAATAGTGTAACAGATACTGATCTATGGATAATTGCTGGAATAAGTTCTTTTGTTGCAGCCCATCTTACTGATAATAATTTAGTAAAAAATGTAACTAATCTTGAGTTTTACCTAAATAATTATCTGCCGATTTCAAACGAACTTCTTATTTCGAGAATAAGTACTACTGTAATTCCCAACTTTGAGGATTCGCTTGTTTGGGGAGTTGATTTCGATAATGGAAAATTAGATGATTATCCTGACAATAAATATTCAGGATATGAAGACGCAGATATTTATCCATCGACCCAAGATATTTCATGGTCAGAAAACATTGGCTGGGACATAAGTCATGGACGAAGATTTGTAAATGTATTCCAAACTTTGTATGAAACAAAATCTATTTTAGGCTTAGATTTCCCTACATCAAACATTATGGCAATGTTTGCGAATCAATATGCCTACAAAATATTTAATAGAGATTTTGAGAAACCACTATTTACTAATTATTTTGATGGAACCAATGGATGGTACAGAGTTGGGTATTCGAATCGAATAAATTTTGGATACGGTCCATCGGATCTATCAATAGCTTCATTGACAGGCGGCTTTTCTTTTTGGTCATTATATAATTCCGACATTCGAAATATCTCAAATTCGCTTTATTACCTTATTCATTCAGAAGACACATTAAAGAAAAACTTTTTAAATGAACATTACGAAAAAACCAGATGGAATAATGATTTGTCAACAAATTTACCAAAAAGAGAGCAACTTCATAATTACAAAAAGTGTTTAAATCAAGAGTGTGATTCTGCAACACTATTTGTTTTAATGTCTTTTTATGCCGATTTAGGAACACAATCGAACAAGATAAATATTGGAACCGCAAAAACTGAAAACATTGAAGTTTATCCAATTCCAGCTAGGAACAAACTTTTTATTTTGGCAGAGAACAAAATTACTGAAGTATTTATACTCGACACAAAAGGGAATTTAATGTTTTCCAAAAAGTTCAATAATTCATTTATTTCTATCGAAATTGATGGTTTTGCGAAAGGATCGTATTTTATTAAGGTCAAAACCGAGAACAACGAAATTATTAATAGAAAAATCGTATTCATATAGCAAACGTATCGTTTAAACCATATCATTCTTCTTAGCTGTAACATACGATTAATGAAAGATATATCGAGATATGAGTACAAATTTCAATAAACAAAAAAGCCATCCTTACGGACAGCTCCTTTTATTCAAGACTTTGGACAATGAGTTTTTTACTTATTTACTTTGTATTTAATGTCTCCTTTCTCGAAGAAATCGATAATTTGCTTGATTGCAGCTATACCAGCATTAACGTTTGCTTCTTCGGTTTGAGCACCCATTTTTTTAGGAGTGAAGAAGAATCTTCCAGGGAATTTTTCTTCAAATGTATGAGCACAATCAGGAGCTATATCAGAAAGATATCTAAAATCTGCTCTTTCGGTCATGATATTTAGAAGAGAATCCTCGTCGATAACCTCTTTGCGGGCAGTGTTAACAAGGCAAGCGCCCTTTGGCATAATTGAAAGAAGATTATGATTTATTGATTTCTTGGTTTTATCATTTGCGGGAATGTGCAAAGATACATATTGACAGGTTTTGTAAAGCTCTTCTACCGAATGAAGTGGAGTAACTCCGTCGGCTTCGATATCGCTATCTTTCACAAAAGGATCGAAAGCATAAACTTTCATACCAAAACCTTTAGCAATCAAAGCAACATATCTTCCAACATTTCCGTAAGCGTGAATTCCGATAGTTTTATCTCTTAATTCAGAACCGGTTTTGCCATCGAATCCACCGCGAGCGCTGTAAACCATCATACCGAAAGCTAGCTCAGCAACAGCATTTGAGTTCTGACCAGGTGTATTCATTGCAACAATGCCTTTTTCTGTTGCTGCTGCAAGATCAATATTGTCGTAACCAGCACCAGCTCTTACAACAATCTTAAGATTTTTTGCAGTTGTTAGCACATCACGATCAGCAATATCACTTCTGATAATCATAGCATCTACATCAGCAACAGCTTCGAGCAATTGATCCTTTGATGTGTATTTCTCGAGTTTAACAACATAGTACCCTGCATCTTTTCCAATTTTCTCGATGCTTTCAACTGCTTCTTTTGCAAAGGGTTTGTCGGTAGCAATCAACACTATTTTCATATCTTATAATTTTAAGTTTTACTTTTTTTTCAAAAGTAATCATAAGTAAGCAATTAGCAAAATGTTAAAACATATTCTTAAGCAGGTTTGGAATTGTTGGTTTAGTATAAGTTAAGAAAGCTTCTTTAGTTCTCCCTTGATGTAATCTTCTAACTTCTTGGTATCTGGCAAATTAATAAGATACTTCTGAACAAAAAGGTTCTGATCCATCCCTGCTGTAGCAAATTGCACCAGAGCATTATCCTTTTCTGCTACTAACAAAATCCCAACAGGTGGATTATCGCTGGGCTCGGAGATTTCGGCTTTATAGTAATTCAAATATGTATTTAGTTGCCCTATAGATTCATGATCAAATTCACCAATCTTTAGATCGATTAAAACATGACACCTAATAATTCTATGATAAAACACTAAATCAATGAAATAATATTTCTTTCCTATCAGAATCCTTTTTTGTCTAGCCTCGAAACAAAAGCCATTTCCTAGTTCCAAAATAAAATCTTGAATATTATTGATTAGAGCAGTTTCCAAATCAGATTCTTCAACAATTGAAAGGTGATTTAACTCGAGAAAGTCAAAAGAATAGATATTTTTGATAACGTCCAGTGGATTATCATCACTAGATTTTTCGCGAATCTTTTTAAGTAAATGTTCCGGATTTTTCGATAATCCCATACGTTCAAAACAAAGGCTATCTATTTGGCGCTTTAATTGTCTAACACTCCATGTTCCTTTAATGCATTCGGTTTCATAAAAGGCTCGTTTTAAACTTTCTTCAACAGATAATAGCAATTCGATGTGCGAATATGACAAACGAGTAATAATCAATTCTGCAGGAACAATTTGTGAATTATCAAATTGTGGGGACAGTGTAACCACTTTCTGATTTTCTAATTGTGGGGACATCGTACCCACTTTTTCACAGAATAGCTGTGGAAATAATGCATGAACATTTAACTGAATAATATTCTCAGCCACCATTTCATTAAAAACGCCTTTCACATAATCAGTATTTGCTATATGAGAATATTTGTTGTAAACATCTTTAAAACGATATAGCGAACGTCTATCTACACCTTTTATATGATTTAATTTTTTCACTAATTCATCAATCAGAGCTTCACCGTACTTAGCTCTATCTTCTCCATTAAGTTCAAATTCAACAATATATAAACCTATTAACCAATTACGAATTGTTAAACCAACATTTACAGCCCCAGCAACTTTAATTTTCATAAAGTTATCTGTTCCTTCTATAGTTTTTAATAGTTTGTAAAAATTAGCCATAATAAATCAATTATTAAAAAAGAACTATTTATAGACTCCCAATTTTCATAATAATCAAATCAACGATTGTTCGAGTAAGTATTTCTATCAGATTCTGTCAAACAAAGTTAAGAATTAGTAATCAAACAACAAAATGTTTAAAAATTTTCTTCAGATTTGGGAGTTCTGATTTTGCTTAAATTTATACACTCACATACCGCTTACCGCTAACAAAAAAGGCTAAGGCTAAGGCTGAGGCTAAGGAGGATTAATGCTAAATTTAACAGTCTACCATCCCGTTAAAATAGAAATTGCGTTATGAAATCTATAAAGAAAATTTCGATGTTTAACACCCTCGCTAAAAGAAAAAGAG
>JAQVGK010000224.1 GCA_028696755.1 Bacteroidales bacterium
TTTACCCTGATGGAGACACCATTTTTGTTAAATATAACAATAAAACATATCGTCAGGTTTTTAACAGTTCTTCTAATGGCTTGATGACAGAAAACTAAAATAAACAGTTTTTAAAAATGACCTGTGAAAGAGACTTCACAGGTCATTTTATTTATTGTCAGTCCCTAACTATTTCTTTTCTCAATCAAATTCTTAACCCTATCCAAAACCGGAGGATGCGAATACGATAGAAATACAACTAGCGGATGCGGAGTAAGATTTCCCATATTGTGAGATGTTAATTTCTTGAGTGCCGAAACCAATTCATCGGCCAAACCGTATTTTGCAGCAAAATTATCGGCCTGGAATTCGGCCTTACGACTAAAAATTGAAGAAATAACGCCAAGAACTTCTGATAAGGGACTATAAATTATTCCAAAAGCAATCAATGCAATGTGAAATCCTGCCTCATCAACTCCAAGCGCCTGAGATAGTATGTCGCTTCCTGCAAATAAACCAAAAATGTAAAGAGTAACACCTGTTTCGATTATTGAAGCAATCATCGACTTGTAAATATGCTTATGCTTGTAGTGTCCAATCTCGTGAGCTAGCACAGCTAAAATTTCCTGAGTTGTCATTTCATTTATAAGGGTATCATACAAAACAATACGCTTTTTGGGACCCATCCCGCTAAAATAAGCATTTGCTTTGGTCGAACGCTTTGAACCATCAATCACAAATATTTTCGAAATATTAAAACCAGCTTTTTCGCCAAATTGCATAATGGCTGTTTTTAATTCGCCATCTTCGAGAGGTGTTTGCTTATTGAAAAGAGGAACTATTAAAACAGAATAAAACATATTCATAAACAGCGAAAAAGCAACAACCACAAGCCATGCATACAACCAAAAAAACTCGGGATCGAGATTGTAAATCCAGATTATCAAAGACAACAATCCTCCTCCGATAATTCCTCCCAAAAGCCAGCCTTTGATTTTGTCGAGGATAAAAGTTTTTGGTGTAGTTTTATTAAAACCATATTTGTTCTCGATTACAAATGTGTCGTAAACAGCAAAAGGGGTACTTAAAACATCTGATGCAAACATCAACATTGCAAAAAACACCAGCGATTTTAAAATAAAGTGATCTGTAATTTGTGCGGCTAAATCATTTGCAAGAGCAAATCCATTAAAAATAAGCATTGCACAAATAAGAATAAAACTAAAGGTGGATGTGAGTATCCCAAAACGGTAATTCTCTAGTTTGTACTCTTGTTGTTTGCGATATTTATTTGAATCGTAAACATCTTTTAAAATTTCGGGAACTGGCTTGTTAAACCAACTAGCATTTAAATACCCAAGAATTTGATCGGATAAAAAGCCAAATATTACTATGGCAAGAATTATTGCGTAAAGTATTTCTGAAGTCATAAAACAGTAATTTAATTCTTTTTATTGATAATTATTAAAAATCTATCTTTTTTAAATGTCTTAAGATGTCGCGTTCAACCATATTAAAATCCGGAAGATTTTTAATTTGATCTTGCATTGATGATTGCCAACGAGACTTATATTGAGGTAGTCTTTGCTCTAATTTTTCCCAAAAACTAGACGGATTAAGTTTTTTATCCAAACATTTGCCAATAAACTCGTTACGATAGTACTTGGGGTCAACACCTGCTACTACAATCAGATACCATAAATCATATAAATCTCTTGCTTGCATTCGTTGGATTATTGAGCGCAACTTTTCCACCAAAACTTCCTCTAACGAATAACACAGAACTTTACTCGGTTCATAATCCGAATATTTATTTAAAACAGTTTTATTATTAACCTCGAACTTAAGTTGTTCATTTCGTGAAATATCAACTTTTATTCTCTTGTTTGCACCTTTTCCTCCTAAAGGACCAAGGTAACCGATATAAAAACTAAACCCTCCATCTTCATGATCAACCTTATCAATTATTTCAAGTGGAATATTTGCAGTCTCTTTAACGTACTCAAACATTCTATTAAAATACTCCAAAATAAGCTGGTTAGAAATGCTTTTGTTGACCAAAGTAAAATCTAAGTCCTCCGAATAACGGTATGACTCAAAATATACTTTTTTTAATACTGTCCCTCCTTTAAAAACGATAGACGATGATAAGTACTTTTGATTAACAATTCCTTGCAAAATCCAAGACAAAATATAGTCCTTCTCTATCTGTTGATCTCGAACTCCTTCTTTTCTGGCAATTTTCTGTATTTCACCGGGTAATATCATGTGTATAGTGCTGATTTTATTGTTTCTGTATCAACATTTTGTTGGATACTCCATTTACTCACAATTTTCCCGCTTCTATTAAGCTCTGTATCTAAAATTACGATAGAGTTAGTCTTTAGTTCTTTTAGACTCTCAATAATCCCTGTCTTAATTTTAAGCAAATCTAAAATAAATCCTAACCGCTTAATAACTGCTTGTGAATTGAATTTGATTGCATAATCCAATAATAACTCATAATTGATTTGCTCGCGAGAAACATAAACTGCTCTAGCTATTTCAACAATTCCTCCTGCATAATCCGGTTTAAACAAACAATCAATAATTGTCTTCTCAAGATCCGAACACATGACTTTGTCATAGCTGTTTATCCAAAACTTCTTTGCCCCAAAGAAATGTTGAGTATTATGATAAATAAATTGAAATTCAATGTCCTTTACATTTTGTTTTGATGGCTTCACCTGCTCAGAAACAACCACCTGTTCGACTAAAGAAGGCTGCGTAATTAAATTATGAATTTGCAGTGCTGAGTAATATCCAATGTAAAAATCAATACCTGATACTAAATGCTCCGAAAGCAAATGCCAATCAGGCATAAAATCTTCTGGATCTTGTTCATAAGGAATAATATAATATATGCCTCGCTTTACCCTAAACAATAAACCTCGAACTGTCATGTCTCTTAAAAGCTCTCGTAACGAACCACCACTCGAACTAGGAAGCGCAATCTTAGCTTGCTCATAACCAAAACACTTTATCCCTCTTTCATTAAAAAATGAAAGCAATTTCCCAGACTGTTTCGAAATAAACTTACTTTTCATAGCCCATTTGTCAGCTTAAAACTTTTTACAAAGATATAAATAATATTATTTCGACAAACATTTGATCAGTAATTATAACTTTAAATATCTACTTCATCAACTCGTATAACTCAAAAGTATTGAGTATCTGAATGTTTTTGGCATCGGCACGTATAAGGCGATCGTTGTGCATTTCGCGAATAGCTCGGGCCAGCGATGGCCTAGTTACGCCAAACAATTCGGCTAATTTTGCCTGAGAAGCTGGAAGCGTGACATAGTTGGTATTATTATTCTTTGCCAGATTTAAAATATAATATGCAAATTTTCCTTTGATGCTGTGAAACGATAAGAATTTAAGCTTCTGTGACAAAAACTGAGCTCGTCCCGAAACATTATTCATAAAGTTTATGAGCAATCTATCGCTCTTTTGCATCATTTTTACAAACTCAGGTTTCGGAATTTTCACAACGGTTGTCTCAGTTTGAGAAACAATATTTACTGGATATTGATTATTCATCCCAAAAATAAATGCTGGAGCCAATGGTCGTGGACTTTCTATTTCCTCAATAACAATCGTTTTACCTGAAAAATCTACCATTTCGCCTCGCGCGACACCATTAATTACAATCATTAAATGCTCAACTCGCTCATCTTGATAAGCAATTATCTCTCCTTCGTGAAAATTTTTTGTTTGATAGAAAATCTCCTCAAAAATATTCTCAATCTCTTGCGATTCAAACCCTCTAAACAAAGGACAGCCTGTCAATATTATATTCATATTTCGGTATTGTCGTACTAATATTCAATTTATTTTTCATTTTGTAACAAATGTTACACCTCATAAGTTCAAAGCACTGTAATTTTGTCTCAAAGTTAGAATAAAAATAAAAATTATGATACGCGAAATTGTAAAAATAGACGAAAACTTGTGCGACGGATGCGGATTATGTGTTCCGAACTGTCACGAAGGTGCTTTACAAATAATTGATGGTAAAGCAAGGTTGATTAGTGATTTAATGTGCGACGGGCTTGGCGCATGTCTTGGTCATTGTCCACATGGTGCCATCACAATCGAAAAGCGCGAAGCTGCACCTTATAATGAGGTAGAAGTTGTAAAAGACATTTTACCAAAGGGCAAAAATGTGATGATTGCGCATCTTAAACATTTAAGAGATCATAACGAGAATGAGTTTTTCCGCCAAGCTATTACTTGGATGGAGGAAAACAGAACAAGTTTACCTTTCGACCTTAATGAAGTAAAAGCCGAAGTTCACAAAGCTTTTGCAGCAAAACCAGGAGCATCGGCTTGTGGTTGTCCGGGATCAGCCGAAAAAACATTTAACACACCAAAAATGAATTTTACAGCAAATAATGCAGAAGTGCCATCTGCCCTAACCCACTGGCCAGTACAAATGCACCTAATCAATCCGATTGCAAATCATTTTAAAGGATCCGATCTTGTTTTGGCAGCCGATTGTGTTGCATTTAGTATGGGTGGATTTCACTCAAAACTTCTGAAAGGAAAAACTTTGGCAATAATGTGTCCAAAACTCGATCATAACTTGAATGTTTATGTCGAAAAAATTGTATCGCTAATTGATGATGCACAAGTAAATACAATAACAGTGGTTATGATGGAAGTGCCTTGCTGCGGAGGAATGTTAAGATTTGTAAAAGAAGTCCAGAGCATTGCTAAACGCAAAGTACCAGTAAAAGCAATGATAGTTTCGGTATCGGGAGAGGTTTTAACGGAGGAATGGGTGTGAATTGAAGAAGTGCCTTAAGTACTTAAAGTGCCTAGAATGCCTAAAGCGGTGCAGTGAGCTTGCCGAACTGTACTTATATGGATTTGAAAATAAAGCAGAGTGTTACAAGTAGAATTGCTAACCAACCTTAGCCTTCGCCTTAGCCTCAGCCTTAAAATTAAATAATTAATAATTAAAAATAGGAGAAAAAATTATGTCAATGTTTTGTTATCAATGTCAGGAAGCAGCTAAAGGAACAGGCTGTACAATTAAAGGTGTATGCGGAAAAACCGATGAGGTTGCAAACATGCAGGATTTATTAATCTATGTAACAAAGGGTGTGTCGATTTATGCACAAATGGCCCGCGAAAAAGGCATAGAAAACGAAAAAGTAAATCAATTTGTTTTTGATGCATTGTTTGTAACAATCACAAACGCCAACTTTGACTACGAGGCGATTGTAGAAAAAGTAAAAAAGGGTTTGAAAATCCGTGAAGAAATCAAAAATCAATTTGTTAACGCTGGTGGAATTTTACCAGAAAAACTTCATGGTTGCGCAATCTGGACAGCCGAATCTGTTGAAGAGTTTGAAAGAAAGTCAAAAGTTATTGGTGTGTTATCAATCGAAAACGAAGACTTACGTTCGCTCAAAGAATTGCTAACCTACGGACTCAAGGGAATGGCAGCTTATGCAGAACATGCTTTTAATTTAGGTTACACTAACAACGAAATCTTTGCATTTTTGCAAAAAGGTTTAGTTGCTACTACCGAAGAAAAAACTGCCGACGAACTTGTTGGGCTAGTTTTAGAATGTGGAAAATTTGGTGTTGATGTAATGGCATTGCTCGACAAAGCAAATACCGAATCGTATGGTAATCCCGAAATTACCGAAGTAAATATTGGAGTTCGCAACAATCCAGCAATTCTTATCAGCGGTCACGATCTTAAAGATCTTGAAGAATTACTCGCACAAACAGATGGAACTGGTGTAGATGTTTACACTCACTCAGAAATGTTGCCAGGTCACTACTATCCAGCATTCAAAAAATATGAACATTTTGTTGGAAACTATGGTAACGCATGGTGGAAACAAAAAGAAGAATTCGAAACATTTAATGGTCCTATTCTTTTCACAACAAACTGTATTGTTCCGCCACTCGAAAAAGCAACTTATGCTGATAGAATTTACACAACTGGAGCATCTGGTTTGACAGGAGCAAAACACATTCCAGCTCGCGAAAATGGTAAGACCAAGGATTTCTCAGAAATCATTGGACATGCAAAAAAATGTGCAGCACCTACAGAAATAGAAACAGGTAAAATTGTTGGTGGATTTGCTCACAATCAGGTTATTGCTTTGGCCGACAAAGTTGTGGATGCTGTAAAATCTGGTG
>JAQVGK010000225.1 GCA_028696755.1 Bacteroidales bacterium
GTTCCTGTTCCAGCAACATTTACGCCACCACCTAAGCCATAGGCATAATTATCTGAGATATTGCAATTATTAAACTTCGCAGATGAATTATGTAAAGCAATTCCACCACCCTGATTATCAGAGTTTTCACTGTCGATACTACAATCATCAAATTCTGCATCGCTATTTTCGACATAAACGTTAGCACCATAATTTCCACATGTACCACTGTAAATTGATAAATTTCTAAATTTTGGACTAGATCCACTAACGTAGAGATTTGCTCCATTACGAAAAGCAGCTGTTGATCCAGAAGCTTGACCGTTGCGAATGGTAACACCATCAAGAATTGTTTCTTCGTTACAATTGCTGCCGGCTGTAACAACATGATATACCCTGTTTGATCCCAAGTTTCCATCGAGATAAACTTTATTTACTAACCAATTGCGCTCTTCAAGTTCTTGTTCCATTCCATTAAAGCCACCATAAACAGCAACTCCAGATTTAAGCTTAAAAGTATAGAAATCTTCGCCCACACCTGTACCATTTTCAGCTGATGGTTTATAAATTCCTTCAGCAATCCAAATCTGATTACCCGAAGAAGCAACGCTCAATGCCGACTCTAGAGATGTAAAAGCATGATCCCAGTTTGTTCCATAATTATAGCCAGTTGCATCAGCATTAACATAAATAATTCCTGTCGACTCAGCTATACCAATGTCGATAAAATCGCCAACGATTCTTTCGTTTAAGAAATAGTCATAATTAAATCCTGCAGGTAAAGAATCGTTAATACCAGCATTAATTAACGGTGAGATATATTGCAGGTTAGCTTCTAGTATTAGTTCCGACTCAAGCATTGGCTCTTCATCAATAATTGCAGTACCAGTCCACCCACCTTCGACGCAAGAATGAGATACTGTTGCCATACCACCTGAAACATTTGTAATTTGCATACCATTATAATATACGATTGATTTTGTGATATAGCAGGTTGCATTATTATTTGCAATCCCTCCAGCCAAAGGCGCAACATTGTACATAATATTACAATTTATAAATCGAGGAGCGCCTCCTTCGTTATTTACAACACCACCGCCGGCACTTGTAGCTTCATTATGAGCAATATATGTATTTACAAACAGTGGAGAAGCACCGGAATTAAGCACCCCGGCACCATTTGCAGCATTATTACCATAAATTCTACAAATATCAAAGCTAGGAGCAGCTGCAGTTGCATTTAGTATTGCACCTCCGTAAGTTGTGGCATTATTATAGGCAAAGCCACATTCCTTAATTATTGCTGTGCTGCCATCAACATTAGCCATTCCTGCTCCTTCGGGAGCCGAATTATAAGAGATGTTAGATCTGTAAAAATACGTGGTATCATCAACAGAAGTTAAAACGCCTCCACCAGTTTCGCTTGCAGAGTTAAACCAAATATTGCTTTGAAGAAATGCAGCTGAAGATTCCCGAGAATACACTCCTGCGCCACGAATTGCTTCGTTCTCACGAATAATACACTCATAAAACATTGGAGAATACTGATCAATGTAAACTCCACCTCCACGACGTTTATCAGAATCGTCAACATTTGCGTTACCATAACTTATTACCACATTCTCGAGTCGAGCTGTATGATCAAGCATTTGACTATCGTCACAATAAACCACATGATATGCATTGTCAGAATTATCCATAGCCATACCTAAATCTCCCGACAGGATTGTTGGATGAGAAATTATATCAATATCGCCAAAATCTCCACCGTCAATAGGAAAGCTACCCATAATTATAACATTATTCTTCAACTTAAATGAGTATGCACGAGGATCCTCTGTGTCGTAATGCCAAGTTGGGAAATAAGCACCCGAGCCAACATACACATAACTAACCCCCTCTGCATCAATGGCCCCTTGTAAATCGTTGGTTGAGTTTTCCCACGAAGAACCATTGCCTGTACCTAACGCAGTAACATAAACTATACCGTCGGTTGGTGTAATTTGAGAATAAACACTTTGTGTAAAATTTGATAACACAAAGAAAAGTAAAAATAGTTTTACCAATTTTTTCATAATAATTATTTTTAGTTAGTAAAAAATATAATTTCTCTTTTTATTGAATTGCTGAATATTAACATTACAAAAATAGTGCTTGCCACTTTGCCAAAAGATGTGAGATTTACCCATTTCGCATCCGTAAAATTCCGGATTAGTGCGTTAAAAAAATCCGTTAAACTACTGTGCTTTTCTTCATTTTTAAGTATCTTCATTATTAAAAAGACATCCTTTTCTTTGATAACACTGACTTTCTATGACTTGATAAAATTTAAAGCATAAAATCAGGATAAAGAGCAATTTTTCGTATTTTTGAGTACGAATTGAATTTTAGAAAATGACAAAAGGAAATTTTAAGATTAATATTACATTACTATCATTAACAATATTTTTGTTTACGGCACAGTTAGCTTATTCAGAAGCAATCATTCCACCAGTAATTCAGACATGGGATTCGATTACCAAAACATATACTACAGACTTGGCAATTGACTTTTATAAAGGGAAACTCAGTATTTACGAGCAGAGTAATAACAACTCCGACATTCAATTTCATATCTTGATAAAACTCGGGGCATTGTACAGAATAAAAGCAGATTTTTCTAAGTCATTGGAATACGATCTTTTTGCAATGGGAATTGCCGAAGAAACTGGTTCTAATTATGCTCTGGCTTTGGCTGGAAATGGTTTAGGAATCGACTATTATCGTACCGAGGACTTTGTAAATGCAGAAAAATATTTCAGGCAAAGTATAGATTTCTGTAAAAAAGAAGGAGATTTTACTCTCCTACCAAATTCATATTATAAACTTGCCATGGTTCTCGACGACACAGGGAGACAGGACGATGCAATTAGTTATTTTTATTTAGCTCTTGACATTTTCGGCAATAATCAGGACTGCATGGGAGCTGCCGACGTTTATAATGGAATTGCAGCTCTTTATTACAAAAAGAGCATGCCCGACAGCACCGAATTTTATGCTCTGCGTGCAATGGAAAACTATGAAGATTGTGGAAGTCTCGAAACAGTTTCTTTTATGTACATGAATCTAGCCTCGCTTAAAAACATGCAGAAGCAACACAAAAAAGCACTTGATTATCTTAATAAAGGCTTACAGATTGCCGACAGCCTCAATTTCTTATCACAACTTAGACAAGGATACAAAAATTTGAGCGAAACTTATTCTTATTTGGGCGATTACGAAAATGCCTACAAAAATCAACTCAAATATATAGTTTACAAAGACTCTATTTTTAATGAAGAAAATTCCGCTAAGTTTTTAGAGCTAAACACAAAATATGAAACCGAGAAAAAGGAAAGAGATTTGGCCGAAAAACAAGCAAAAATCGATCTTCAGAATTCAAAAATTGAAAGATCCGAAACTCAGCGAAATTTGCTCATTATCATTGTTATTTTGGCTGTCGGAATTGCAATAATTTTAATTTTTAGATTTAATGAAAAGAAAAAATATGCAGTATTACTAGATAGCAAGAATGTTGAACTTGAGAAAACAAATGCATCAAAGGACAAGCTATTCTCAATTATTTCTCACGATTTATCTTCGCCAGTGGCATCATATTCGAGACTAACAGAAGTATTAATGAATTCGGTTGACAAACTCTCACAGGAAGAGCTCAAAGGATATCTACGCGAACTTAATTCCTCATCAAAAAACATTCAATCCTTATTAGCAAATCTCCTGCAATGGTCGCTTCAGCAGTCCGGTCACTTTACTCCTAATCCGCAATTGTTAAAATTGAACGAAGTCTGCAATTCAGTTATTAAAACATTATCGACAGTTGCTGATGAAAAAGGTATAAGCATCGCCTTCAATTGCGAAAATGAAGCAAATGTGATTGCCGATAAAAAAATGATAGAAACAGCGTTTAGAAATATTATTTCTAATGCTATAAAATTCTCAACCGAAAACTCGGAAGTAGTAATCTCCGCATCGATACAATCAAATTGGGCAACAGTTAAAATTTCGGATTCGGGTCCTGGTTTAAGCAACGAAGAATTAAAGAAACTTTTTATCCAAGGTGAAGATTTAACACTTATAGGTGGCAAAAACAAAAATAAAGGAACAGGACTGGGGCTAATTTTGGCCGGAGAATTTGTAAGGATGAACAATGGAGAAATTTATGCAGAACAAAATATCGGCAAATCTGGTCTAACAATTACGATTAAACTTAAAACAACATGATAAAACTAGCCTTAGTTGATGATCATAAGATATTACGTGACGGAATAAAAATTTCATTACTAGGCAACGATGAAATTTTGCTCGTATTGGAATGTGCATCATCCGAAGAACTACTTAAACAATACAAGAAATACAATCCTGATGTTTTTGTTCTCGACATGAATCTTCCCGGAATCGAAGGAGACGAACTTACAAAATTATTGATACAAGACAACCAGCAATCTAAAATAATCATTCTTTCGGCCCTTACCGACGAAGACTCTGTTATGAAAGCCATTAAAGCTGGAGCAAAAGGATATTTATCGAAAGATGCCGGTACAGATGAATTATTAATTGCAATAAAATCTGTTTATAACGGCGAAGAATACTTTGGCGGACAGATTTCTAAAATAGTATTTAGGAGCTATACAAAGTTGTTTAATCAAGACAAACACAGTACAGAAAGCCCTTTATTATCAGAGCGCGAAATCGAAATTCTGAAATGTTTTGCTGATGGCCTAACCTACAAAGAAACTGCCGACAAACTTTTCATCAGCCCACGCACAGTAGAAACCCACAAAAACAGCATTATGTCCAAGCTCGGCTTAAAAACTTTGGCCGATTTGATAAAGTGGGCGATAAAAAACAATATTATTCAGTTATAAGCCTTGTTGAATTAATTTTTATATTTATTTTTACAAAATATTCAGATATTTGTAAAAGCTTTATGAAGATTTTAAACATATTTTTAACTTTGAGCGGCCTATTATTGAGTAATCTTTTAATTTTTGCAAACCCAAATGTTGAGTTAAAAAACGAAGACAGTGTAAAAAACGAAAGCAAAACAATCAACGATTATAATCTTCGCACAATGCAAATGAGCAGTTTTAAAGCTCCAAATGCTTACTATAACTCAATAAATTTCTTTTCGGATGACTTGTTCGCTTCTTTAACAAGTGATTTATATGTTAGTTCAAGTTTTAATTTTAGAAATTTAAACTCAGATAGGATTCAAATAAATTACAAAGGAATATCTTTAAACGATGATCAGACTACTGTAAATGGAATTCCACTTTTTGCTTCGTATTCAATGCTATTTCAGGTGATGGATCAAAACAATCAGTTGTTTGATTTCAACAACAACAGCTCGGTTGAAAGTTATGTTTATTCTCCAAATATGCCCGAGTCGATTGAGAGTTTTACATTTGTTGATTATTTAGCTTCATCGCTTTTTAGTGCAAATTCTGCAACAATAGGTAACAGAACAAAAATTGGCGAAGCAGGACCAGTGATAAATCTATTTATTTCCTCATCAATGACACCAAATGCATATATAGATGCTACAGGAATTAATGATTTAAGATATTTTGCAGAAATTTTACACAAAATAAATGAGTCGAATAAACTTTCACTTACTGTTGCAGGAAATAATTACCATATAAACTTAAACAGACCAAGTACAGCCGAAGCTTATGAGTTAACTCAAAATAAATCTTACAATCCGTTATGGGGTTATCGCAATGGGAATATTCTAAATGCTTATTTCGCAACCGGGCAAAACTTTTCTACAACTTTAAATCACGAATTAGAAGTAAACTTAAAGACTAAATTATCAACATCTTTCGCTTACATTAGTGGAACAGATAAAATATCGCAGTTAGAATATTACGAGTATCCTAACCCATATCCGGATTATTATAGAAATTTCCCATCACTATACAGCATTTACGAATTTATTGATCACTATACAGAATTGTGGCAAAATGACATCAACTTTAGTCAGATTAACTGGGATGGGTTATATTTTGCAAACACAAGAAATCTTTACAATGTTAACGATGCAGATGGAATTATAGATAACGACATCCTTGGCAACAAAGCGAGATATATCATAGCCGGACAAAATAATATTAAGCATGAATTTGTATTAAACTCCGATATTTCGCACAATTTTTCTACAAAAA
>JAQVGK010000226.1 GCA_028696755.1 Bacteroidales bacterium
AAAAGTGGAGGAAGCCGGAGCAGATGCCGTTATTGCGGTAAATTCTTCAGCTGGAGGCCATAGTGGTTATCTTGAACGCGATGCGTTGTTGCAAACTCTGATTAAAGAATGTAGTATTCCAGTAATAAATGCAGGAGGCGTTGCAACAAATAAAGATTTAAAACATGTGATGAATTTAGGCGCTGCTGGTGCTTCGGTGGGAACAGTTTTTATCGCCTCGCACGAGTGTTCTGTATCGGAAGATTATAAAAATGCCTTAGTATCTTTTGGCAGTAATGATATTGTACTTACAAAAAAACTGTCGGGAGCACCTACCACCGTAATAAACACAGATTATGTGAAAAAGACGGGCACAAAACCAAACTTTTTGGAGTTGTTGATTAGCAAAAACACCTTTCTAAAAAAAATAGCGAAGTCAATTATTACTTCATCAGGGATGAGTAAACTCGAAAAAGCAGCATTCTCAACGACATAAAAAACAGTTTGGGTTGCAAGTGTTTCCATTGGCAGCATAACACAAATCCGACCACTAAAAGATATTATTGATGACATTACAGGATCCGAATAATCTTTGACAATAATCAAGCTAAACAGCTACTGCTAATGATAGAACTTTGAAAACAGCTGATTGTCAGGCAATTCAAAAAATTGCAAGTGATACTCAATAAATAGTTGTACAAAAGAGGCCGAATTAAATAACGCATTTTTGCTGACGCCTTCTTAAAATTTAACGCGAATTGACGAATTTTGCTGACGCCTTTACAAGATATACGCGTCAGCAAAATTCGTCAATTCGCGTTCAAAAAACTTGGAGCGAACGCAGTGAGTGACAAGTTCACTTTGCGTTTTGGGCATTCCGTCCTGTCAATACCGTATTATGCTACAAAGCTTTGTGGTGGAGACAACCATTGGCATAGGGTTTCATCGAATTTTCATATTTGTTTAAATCAAAGGCTAGAAAATATTATGCGTACCCTATGAAGCAAGCACCCAAAAATCTTTACACCGCCGTTCCCCAATTTTTACTAACTTTGCAGCCGAAATCAAAAATTTTCAGACGTGAATTTTGTCGAACTTAGAGTATCCAACCCACTTCTTAATGCCCTCGAAGATTTGGGCTATGTTTACCCAACTCCAATACAGCAGAAGTGTTTCCGCAGAATTACCTCCGGAGCCGATGTTGTTGGTATTGCCCGTACAGGAACTGGAAAAACAATTGCCTATCTTCTACCAATAATTAATCAGCTTGAATATTCGGAACAGAAGCATCCCAGAATCGTAATTATTGTACCTACTCGCGAACTAGTAATTCAGGTATGCGAAGAGGCTCAAAAACTTTGTAAATACAAAACTGTTCGCATAAAAGGAGTTTTTGGTGGGGCAAATATAAATACACAAAAGGAATACGTTTACGAAGGCGGTGCCGATATTATAGTTGGAACTCCTGGTCGTCTTTACGACATTGCAGTAACTGGAGTTTTGCGCTATAGCAATGCAAAAAAAGTTGTAATTGATGAAGTGGACGAAATGCTTTCTCTTGGTTTTAGGCCGCAGCTCGAACAAATTTTGGAAATGCTTCCGGCAAAACGACAGCACTTGATGTTTTCGTCAACACTAAGTGATGGCGTTAATGATTTTATTACTCAGTACTTTAATTCACCCGAGAAAGTTGAAGTTGATGAACAGTCAACTCCAGTCGAGAAAATTAATCAGCAGGTTTATTTCGTTCCAAATTTTCTTACGAAGCTAGAATTTCTTAAAACTTTGCTTACCGATAAGGAAAACTTTGTAAAGAATCTGATTTTTGTTGATGATAAAAAGCAGGCCGATTTTATTTACGATAAACTGATAGCTGATTTTCCTGAACTTGGAGTTATTCATTCTAACAAATCGCAAAACTTTAGGTTTAGCGCAATTAAAAACTTTGAAAAAGGCAAAATAACATCCCTTATTGCAACAGATGTTGTAGCACGCGGGCTTGATTTTAAGGACATCTCACATGTTATCAACCTCTCGCCACCCGAAGTGCCAGGCGATTATATCCACAGAATCGGGAGAACAGGTAGAGCAGGTAAAGATGGCGCTTCAATACTTATGATTGCTCCTTACGAAGAAGAACAATATTCAAATATCCAGCAGATTGCAGGTGCTAATGTAAGTGAAAGCGATTTACCTCAGGAAATAACTATTGTAAAAAACCTTATGGAATTTGAAAAACCCGCAAATCTTCAAAAAGCAATAGTTAAATCACCCGAACTGTCGAAGGGCGGTGGTGCTTTTCACACAAAGAGCGAAAAGAATCAAAAAACCAATTCTGGCAGCGTAAAACACAAAATGAAGAAGAAAAGGAGGTAGGGTTTGGCAAAATATTTTAAATAAACCAGTATCTGGAAACACAAGCTAATTTTCCTTTTTTATTTGAAATTATTTCTGATTAAGTACAAATAGTACAAAAACAGAAATAAAAATAAACCATTCGTTTCAAATCTCAAGAAGCTTATTTCTCGCCAAGTTTTCTCTCAAGCAGCTCAAGTCTCTTAACAATCTCGTCAAGATTTTTAAAGTGAACATAAGAGCGATGATAAGCTCTCATATCGTATGCAGGAGCGCCCATTAAAAGGCTGTCTTCTCGTAAAACATTATTCGAAATTCCAGATTGAGCCGAAATCTTTGTTCCATTAGCAATTGTAATATGCGGACTAATTCCAACCTGTCCACCTATCATACAATTCTCGCCAACTTTTGCTGTTCCAGCAATGCCCGATTGAGCTGCAATAACTGTGTTTTTACCAATTTCGGCATTGTGAGCAACGTGATTATGATTGTCGAGTTTTACGCCTTCGCGAATAACAGTTGAACCCATTGTAGCCCTGTCGATTGTTACAAGAGCGCCAAGTTCAACATTATCCTCTATTACTACGTTCCCAATCTGAGCAATTTTAAGGAATGCATCACCATTATTTGGTGCAAAGCCAAAACCATCGGCACCAATAACAGAACCAGCATGAATTGTACAATTATTTCCAATAACAGTGTTGTAATAAATTTTTACACCAGGATAAATGATACAATTATCACCGATTTTAACATTATTCCCTACGTAACAACCCGGATAAATCTGAACATTATTGCCAATCTTGGCATCTTTGCCAATATAGCTAAATGCACCCACATAAATATTCTTGCCGAGTACAGCTTTTTTATGAACAAAGGATTGCTTTTCGATTCCAACTGGCTTCTCTGTCATTTTGTTATAAAGGTCGAGAAGTATAGCAATAGATTTATAAGCATCCTCGACTCTGATAAGAGTTGGATTTATGCTTTTTTGTGCAGCAAAATCCTTGTTTACCAACACTACTGAGGCTTCGGTTTCGTAAATGTAATGTGTATATTTGGGATTAGCAAGAAAGCATAAAGATCCTTGTTTTCCTTCTTCAATTTTCGAAAAGGCATTTACAATAACGTTGCCATCACCTTCAATCTCTCCATTTAATAATTGTGCAATCTGAAATGCGGTAAATTCCATCTTAGTTAGGTTTGTTTATTACATTTTTAGGAGCGCAAACATAATATTTTTTTACGGTTTTTCCCAGTACCGAGATATTCAAAATATCAGAGGCATCGGTAATGTCAACAAGCTTATCGCCGAAAATAATGTTAATGCTTTCGTCGCGACTACTGTATGCATTGTTCGAAATCTGACCGGTATAAATAAAATGTTTGGCTTCGTCTATTGTGAAATTATATTGTTTTATAAATTCATCTTCCACTCCTTTGATGTAATCAGGCTTAAACTCTTCTTTCGACAGAATAATCCGTGGAAACTTTCGGTTAAGCACCGCATCCGACAACATCGCTAAAACTTTGTCATTAGAATCAAAGTTTTGCTTGATAATGCTGATAATATCATAATCGTCGAGCATCGAAAAGTTTTTGATAATTTGCTCGCGATCGTTTAAATCTTTCTCTGAAATTAAATAATCGAAGTATTTGTTGCCTGTCTGTAATTGCCCTTGCCTCTGAAGTTGTTTGATTCTTTCGAGAACATTTACCAGAAGCAACTCTGCAACAACTACTGTTTTATGCAGATATACTTGCCAGTACATCAGTCGGCGGGCAATCAGAAATTTTTCCACAGAATAAATTCCTTTAGCCTCAACAACCAGATTGTCGTCAACGACTTCGAGCATTTTTATTATCCTTTCAGAGCCAACAACACCTTCGGTAACACCGGTAAAAAAGCTGTCGCGCCTTAAATAATCCAAACGATCCATATCGAGCTGACCAGAAATAAGCTGATGGAGGAATTTTTTATGGTATTCGTTCTTAAAAATTTTAATTGCCAAACTTAATTTGCCATTAAACTCTCGGTTTAACTCCTCCATAAACCAAAGACTTAGCTGCTCGTGATGTAAATCTGGAATTATGCACGATTCGAGAGCATGTGAAAACGGACCATGGCCAATATCGTGAAGCAGAATTGCGATTCGTGCAGCTTCGGCCTCTTCGTCGGTAATCTCATGTCCTTTTTTGCGGATTACATCAATTGCCAAGCTGATGAGGTGCATAGAGCCAATGGCATGTTGAAAGCGAGTGTGAACTGCTCCAGGATAAACCAAATAAGTTAGCCCAAGTTGTTTTATTCTTCGTAAACGTTGAAAATATGGATGCTCTATCAGGTCGAAAATTATTCCACCTGGAATATTTATAAATCCATAAACCGGGTCGTTTACTATTTTCTGCTTATTATTCAATTCAGTTTCACCTCAATTAAATGCAAAAGTAAAAATAAATTTTAGAATTTTTACTTTTTTGGGAAATCACCTTCTTTCTAAAAGCTGCACTGCCGGATCGGGATGCGAATTGTCAAGTCCTATTTGTTCTGCTGCAGCTCGGCAACCACCGCGACAAACTTTCCAATGCTTGCATGAATTACAAAATTCTGGAATGTTTTTGTTCCAACTAGTTACATAATCCGACTTTAATATTTCGAAGATATTTTGTTTAAAAATATTTCCTGCAACATGCGGGCTATGATTGCATACACGAAGATTTCCTTTTAGATCAACAGTTAGAGGAAACTGCAATGGCTCGGAGGCACAATTCCCAAAGCGGATATGTGGATAATCAGATGGTTTAAGTAAGCAATGTGGAGTGCAAACATTAGAACTTACAGTTAAGCCATTTTGCTTTGCTGATTCATTAATTATTTGATATGTTTTTTTTAATTCATGATGATCGGGGATTATGTTGGAATAAGAAGCTGCATTTTTGCCTCCGATATTATATCTGTCGACCGAAATTGTTTTTATCCCTAGATTTGCAATAAAATCCAAGCAGTCGGAAATTCCATCAATGTTATATTTAGTTAGAACTATCACTGCAACAACATTTGCCCCATTGTTTTTGAGAATTTTTAAAGTTTCGGTTGACTTTTTGTGTGATCCGGGCAAAGCCGTCATTTTGTCGTGTATTTCGGCATTAGCCGAATGAACTGGAAGTTGATACAAATCATTTTTTACCGTTAGCAAGTTTTGGAGCATTTCATCATTAAAAAGAGTGCCGTTTGAAATGATTGTAGTCATTGAATTATTCATTCTGGCAAATAGTACAATCTCGGGCAAACGTTTTTCGAGTAGAGGTTCTCCACCGGTAAAGGTTACATTCGATATTTTTGCCTGTGAATAAAGTTGCTTTAAAAGTTTTTTTGCTGATGAATAAACCGACTTTGAAGAAAGTGCTGTATGTGGTTCGTGATTGTAGCAAAACACGCAATCTTGGTTGCACGAGTTGTTTAATTCGATGGCAATATGTGTAATTTCACCTTTAGCCATGTCGAGCAATCTGTTCAAGTATGTTTTTCTTTAAAATTGCAATATTTTTACCGTCTGCTGCAATTATTCCATCTTTTCTAAACTCCGACATTATTCTGATTACATTTTCGGTAGTCATGTCAATTAGTTGGGCTATTTCTTTTCTCGAAACCGGCAATTCAAACTCGTTTTTTTTAAAAATTTTGTCGGCAAATAACAAAAGGATGAAAGCTATTCTGCCACGCAGATTTTTCATGTTTAAACATAGGTTCTGCATTATTATGTTGTCGGCATTTTTGCTCATTTTTTCCATAAGCGCAAGCGCGAATTTCCCGTTCTGCTCAACAAGTTGTTTGATTTTTGGAA
>JAQVGK010000002.1 GCA_028696755.1 Bacteroidales bacterium
TATAACCATTGACGAAAGCTGCTCAAATACCAACAGATTGCGTTTTGCTTCTTATGACAGCGAGCCATATATTAATGAGAACGCCAAGCCATTCAGCTTGATTTTAGTTGAGAAAAAACAACCAAAAACAAACCTTAAAACCAAACATTCAAATTTTACCGACAATGTTTTCGAAAACTTCAATCAGAATGCAGATGTAATAGGTTTACTGAATAATCACGGTTGGAAAGTATTAAACCAAAAAGGTGATAGAATTTACCTCCAACGCCCGGGCAAAGATGGCAAAGGTATTTCAGGAAATTACAATATAGCATTAAGATTATTTACTACTTGGAGTAGCTCCACTATATTTGAAGCCAGAAAGGCATACAACGCAAGTCAATTATTTAATTTATTAGAATGTGGAGACGATTGGAAGCAGACTGGAAAGCGACTGAAAGAACTAAATTACTAAGGTTATTTCAAAATACTTCTAATTGAAGTTTAATTTTTTGTATTTGTCATTAATTGTCAAAACTTATAAGTATTTTTGCAATTCCTCAATGCTAAAAAATTAAATCATTTCAATATATGGCTTCTATCAAATACTCTGACATTGAAAACGAACTCAAAAAGTTAAGTTCAGAAACCCTCCCTCTCGAAATTGGCTACAATCTGTTGAAAGCATTTGGTACAAGCGATACTTACATAAAACGATACAAAGCCGGTAAAGGCAATTTCGCTACCTTCGATGGCATACTTACTAAAAAACAATTTGCCTATAAACCTGTAACTACAATCCAACTGACCGACGAACTGGAAGCGCTGAAAAAAGATGATAAAGTTGCCAAACAATATCCACGCATTATTGCCGTGTGCGATGGCGAAACACTATTGGCTTACGATACTAAAGAACGAGAATCGTACGAAAACAAGGTAGATAAAATCTGGCTCGATTTTCAATTCTTTTATCCGCTGGCAGGTGTGGATAAATTTTATGTGGCCGAAGAAGCCGAAGCCGACATAAAAGCAGCCGTAAAAATGGCAAAGTTGCACAGCGAAATTCGCAGACAAAACGAATTTTCTTCGCAATCGGACATACACGATTTGAATATCTTTATGACGCGCCTGCTCTTCTGTTTTTTTGCCGAAGACACAGGTATTTTCCAAAAGGATATTTTTTCCAACTACATTAAGCAATGCACGCAGGACGATGGCAGCGATTTGTCCGAAGCGTTGGATACCATTTTCAATGTGATGGACAGCAACGCACGACACGATTTGCCCAACGTTATCAGTCAATTTCCGTACGTGAATGGTGGCTTGTTTCACAGCCGCATTGCCATTCCTGATCTTAACTACAAAGTGCGCCGAATTATTCTGGAATGTGGCGAATTGAATTGGGGCGAAATCAACCCCGATATTTTTGGTTCCATGTTTCAGGGAGTGGTTACGCCCGAGCTGCGTGGCGATTTTGGGATGCACTACACCAGTGTGCCCAACATTCTGAAACTTATTCAGCCGCTTTTTCTCAACGACCTTGAAGAGGCTTTTGCGAAAGCGTGGGACAACGAAAAACAACTCAATGCCTTGTTGTTTCGCATTTCGAAAATGAAGTTTTTCGACCCGGCCTGCGGTAGCGGTAATTTTCTGATTATTACCTACAAAGAATTACGGAAGCTCGAAATTCGTATCTGGCAACGCATAGCCGAACTCACCGGCTCACACATTCTGCCTTACAGCAATATCAGCATTACGCAGTTCTACGGCATTGAGATTGACAGCTTTGCCCACGAAGTAGCCATGCTATCGCTGTGGCTTGCCGAGCACCAAATGAATGCGCTCTTCTCCAAAACCTTTACCAACGTACACATTGACGCGCTACCGCTCAAAAATATCGACCATATACGCCAAGGCAATGCCTGCCGTGTAGATTGGAACGAAGTGTGCCCGCATACGCCCGAGGAAGAAGTGTTTGTAATGGGAAATCCGCCGTATTTGGGGAGTAGTATGCAAGACAAAAATCAAAAATTAGATTTAGAACACATTTGTGGTAATTTTGAAAACTATAAGAACTTAGATTACATTGCTTGTTGGTTCTATTTAGGTGCATTGTATATTAAAGATTCAAAATCAAAATATGCATTTGTGAGTACTAACTCCATAACACAAGGCGAACAAGTAGGATTGTTATGGCCCGATATTCTTGAATTAGATTTACAAATTCAATTTGCTCACCAATCTTTTAAATGGGAAAATAATGCTCAAGGCAAAGCTGCTGTAATTGTTGTTATTATTGGCATATCATGTTTCAATAAAGAGAATAAAATTCTTTACAAGAATAATCAAATGATTAAATGCGAGAATATCAATCCATATCTTTATAGTTTCCCTAATGTTATTATTAGCAGAACTTCAAGGGTTTTGTCAAGATTTCCTGAAATGATAAAAGGTAGTATGCCTACAGATGGTGGATACTTATTGCTTGATAGTTTAGAAAAAAACGAGCTCCTTAATAAATATCCATTTCTTAACGAGGTAATAAAAGGTTATATGGGTTCGGATGATTTTTTGAATGGAAAGAAAAGGTATTGTTTGTGGATGAATGCCAGTCAATATAATAAATTTAAAGATATACCTGAAATAAAAATCAGAATGGAAGGTGTGTCAAGAATTCGATTAGAAAGTGATACACAGACAACAAAAGATTACGCCATTTATCCCTATTTATTCAGACAACCACAATACAAAGAAACTGATTCAATTATTGTGCCTGGTGTTTCGTCAGAAAGAAGAACTTATGTACCCGTGGGGTTAGTTGATAAGAATACTGTTATCTCAAATGCAGCTTTTGCGATTTATGATGCAGGATTCTTTGAATTTGGTGTTGTTTCTTCTCTAATGCATATCACTTGGTTAAAGACTGTTGGTGGTAAATTGAAGTCTGATTATAGATATTCTCCAACTTTGGTTTACAACACCTTCCCCTTTCCAGAAATCTCATTAAACAAGCGCAAAATCATAGACGCCTTAGCCGAAGAAGTATTGCTCACGCGGGAGCACCACAGCGGTAAAACCCTTGCCGAAATGTACGACCCCGACAAAATGCCTGCCGACCTCCGCGCTGCCCACCATGCACTGGATATGGCGGTAGATGGATGCTACCAGTCCGCACCGTTCAATAACGATGAAGAACGCCTGGCGTGTTTGTTTAAGTTGTATGAGAAAATGACGAAATAAAAATCAGAAATCAATGAAGTACTGGGAAGAAAATGCAATTGACTTTTTGCGAAAAAGCCTTTATCCTGTTCCACAAGAATTGAACGAGATTGATTGGAAATGCTCCTTGTCAACAAAAACCGAACGATTGGCACAGCATATCTCTGCTTTTTCCAATTATCCGGGTGGTGGGTTTCTTGCTATAGGCATTAATAATGATGGGGAAGCTAATCCGCTGTCTAAAACTGAAATGGACGATATTATAAAAAAACTCGGTAATATTGCCCACAACAATCTGGTACAATCTATCAGCATTGAACATGCTGTCATAAATTTCAATGAACAAGCAGTTCTTTTCATTTATATTCCGGAACAACCAAACAAGCCAATACATTTAAGAGGTTCAAATATCTATGAGAGCTGCACCCGAAGTGCTGGTCAAACCGTAAAGCTTTCGCGGCAGGCTGTATCTAATTTAATTGCAATTTCTACAGGGCTCGATTTTGAATCACAAATTGCTCTTTCAAAAGCTAGCAATGACGATGTAATTCGATTAATTGACTATGACAGTTACTTCACATTGCAGGAAAAGCGGTTGCCTGAGACAAAGAAAAGTATAATTCTTGCACTTTCTGACGATGATTTGGTAAGTAGAAATAACGACAATTGGGATATTCTGAATTTAGGTGCAATACTTTTTTCTAAGAATTTGAATGAATTTAAAGAGCTAAAACGTAAGGCAGTAAGGGTAATTGTTTATGATGGTACAAGTAGAATAAATGCCATAAAAGAACAGGTTGGTTCAAAGGGATACGCTTCTGGTTTTGAAGGTTTGATAAGCTATATTATGGATCAGCTAAACGCAAATGAAGTTATTGAAACTGCACTTCGTAAAAATGTGAAAGTTTATCCTGAAATCGCAATTCGTGAATTTGTAGCAAATGCAATTATTCACCAGGACTTTATGGTTACAGGCACCGGAGTTATGGTTGAAATTTTTTCGGATAGAATCGAAATTACCAATCCGGGCGTCCCCTTAGTTGATGTAAATCGTTTTATTGACACGGCCCCTAAATCGCGAAATGAAAGTTTAGCGTCGTTAATGAGGCGTTTAAATATCTGTGAAGAAAGAGGAAGTGGTGTGGATAGAGCTATTGATGCAATTGAGGTTTTTCAATTACCGGCCCCTAAATTTATACGGGGTGAAGATTATACCCGGGTTATTATTTTTGCTCCTACTCCTCTTACAAGAATGAATAACGAAGATAGAGTAAGAGCTTGTTATCAACACACCTGTCTGCATTATGTAAATAATCAGCAGGTTAACAACCAATCGGTACGCAAACGTTTCAATATCGCTATAAATAATGTTTCCTTTGCTTCCAAAATAATTTCAGATACAATTGATGCAGGATTAATAAAACCAGCAGACCCGGATAGTGCGTCTAAAAAGTTTGCTTCATATATACCTTTTTGGGCATAGTTCTTTATTTCTTTCAAAATAATATTTGAATATAAATTATATGTAATTGTTTGCAAATCAGCACTCTGTTTATTTCATTGAAAAATCACGGCAAAGAAAATTATAAACAATATAAGTTTTTTGTTTACGTGAACAACAGGACTATTGCATTATATATCAATAGATTATAATTTTCAATTGCTTTGATAACGAAATCGATTTCATTATCAATATCAAAACTCATTTTGCAATAAAGTTAATAACGCTATTTCAAAACACATAAAACGCCATGGAGCAAAACAACATTGTTGAAATAAAATACGAGCAAACAGGCAATTCGTCCAATACTAACGAACTGGGTATGCGCGAAATGCAGGCAAAGGTGTATAAGGCTCGCGACGAGCAATACATTCTGGTTAAAGCACCTCCTGCTTCGGGTAAGTCGCGGGCATTGATGTATGTAGCGTTGTACAAACTGGCAAACCAAAGCATAAATAAAGTAGTGGTAGTGGTGCCCGAAAAAACAATTGGTCGGTCGTTTCAAAATACGAACTTGAAAAAGCAGGGCTTTATGTACGATTGGGAAGTGGCACAATACTTCAACCTATGCGATACCGAAAACGAACGCGATAAAATAGGGCGATTCAAAGAGTTTTTCATTCAACGAAACACCAATAAACTGATTTGTACCCACTCTACGCTTCGCAATGCCATGAAAGAGTTGAGCAACAATGTTTTTGACGAGTGTTTGTTGGCTATCGATGAATTTCACCATGCTTCTGCTTCTGCCGATAGTGGGTTAGGTAATGTTGTGCGTGATATTATGGCTGAAACTTCGGCTCATATTATTGCTATGACGGGTTCATATTTTCGGGGTGATGGCGATTTTGTCCTCCGCCCCGAGGACGAAAGACGTTTCTTTCCGGTAACTTATAATTATTATCAGCAGCTAAATGGTTATCAACACCTGAAAACATTGGGTTTGGGCTATCATTTTTACAGCAATGGCAACTACCTTACAGGTATTCAATCGCTTATAGACCCCACTAAAAAAACATTGATTCATATTCCTTCGGTCAATTCCCGAGCTGCCACTGGCACCGGCAAAATGACCGAAGTAGAGGAAATAATGAAACTTTACGGTACTATTGGTGAGAAAAACTATGACACAGGCATTACACAAGTAATTACACCCGAAGGAAAAACGCTCTATTTTGCCGATTTAGTAGAAGATAGTCCGAAAGAGCGAACCATTTTACAGGGTTACCTTCAACGCATGAGTAAAAAAGAGCATGTAGATGTAATTATCGCGCTGGGTACAGCCAAAGAGGGTTTCGACTGGCAATGGTGCGAGCAGTGTATTACCATTGGTGTTCGTGGTTCGCTAACTGAAGTAGTGCAGATTATTGGTCGCTGTACACGCGATTGCAAGGGAAAAGAACATGCTCAATTTACAAACCTGATTGCTGCCCCCGATGCCAAACAGGACGATGTGGCAAAATCGGTAAACGATATGCTCAAAGCCATTGTTGCTTCATTGCTTATGGAGCAGGTAATGTCTCCTTCGTGGAACTTCAAAACGCGCAAAGATCCTTTTGAAAAGCCAACAGGAGCACGCGAATTATTTGTAGAAGGTTTAAAACCATTATCTTCAGCAAAAACCAATCTGATTGTTTCGGAACAATTGGACGACCTGAAAGCTACTATTTTGCAGGACAATATGATAGTTCGCGCACTTGATGGCAATACCCCACCAGAAGTAATCAATCAGGTGATTATTCCCAAGATTATACGTGAGAAATATCCTGATTTGTCGGAGGACGAGGTAGAAGAAGTGCGGCAGCGAACTTTATTAGACACTATTGTAAAAGGCAATGATATTGTAGAAAGCGAAGGCAATCGCTTTTTGAAGCTGCCAAACCGTTTTATCAATATCGACACCCTCAATATATCGCTGATTAATAGTATTAATCCGTTTCAAAGGGCTTACGAAATCATGTCGAAAAATGTTTCTGCTCCAATTCTCAAGATTATTCAGGATACCATTGCTGAACAGAAATACGATATGACCATTGAAGAAGCAAAAATACTTTTTAAAGGTCCGTTGAAAGAATACCTGGCGCAAAACAATAATGTATTGCCTTCAAAAGATAGCGGAAATCCACAAGTGCGTAAATTAGCGCAGGCATACACTATTATCAGCAACGAGAAAAGACGGTATTTAAGTGGTTTAAGTCAATCCAAACAAAACTGAATATTATGAGTTGGTCAGAAGATTTATTGGAACTTTTCAACGATCCAATTTTGGCAGATGTAAAGCCATTTCCTCAGAAAATCACAAGCGATGACAGATTGGTTGAAGATTTTGTGCAGGTATGCGACTGGGTATTGGAAAATGGCTTTGAACCTCGTGAAGAAGGAGCCGATTTTACCGAACGTAAATACTACCGCCGTTTATTGAGCATAAGGAACGATGAAGAAAAAAGTGCTTTTCTGAAAACTCACGACACAGCTAATCTTTTAAATGATTAAAACCATGCCAATTGATAAAGAATTAGAAGAATTATTCAATGATCCTTTGTTGGAGGATATTGGCAGGGAAGATTTGAGTCTATTCAATGTTCCCGATAGCTTTAAGATTACCGATAAAGACAAGCCGGATTATGTAGCTCGTCGTGTTACATGTGAAAACTTTGCTGATTACGAAGCAGATTTTCGCAAAGTACAATTAGAACTTAAAACAGGTAAGCGGAGTATTAAAAAATTCAAGGCAAATGCTCTCAAGGCAGGTAACTACTATGTTATTGGTGGGGTTATCCTGTTGCTCGATTATGTGGACGAATTAGTAGAAAAATCAAAGCGCAAAAAGAAAGATGCTCGTACTCGTTGCATTTACGAAAATGGTACTGAATCCGATATTTTTCTTGATACATTAAGACGCTCCCTAACCACCGAAGGCTACTTTATAACTGAAAGCATAGATACAAATGATGCGGTTTTTGATAATAAATTCGAAGTTACAACAGACGATAAACAGGATGGTTGGATTTATGTATTGCGTTCCCTTTCCTCTAATCCAAAAATCTCCAATCAAAAGGACTTATACAAAATTGGTTTTTCCACCACACCTGTCGAAAAACGAATTGCCAATGCTATAAACGATACCACTTATTTGATGGATAAAGTGGAAATAGTAGCAACTTGGAAAACCTACAACCTGAACACGCAAAAGCTGGAAGCGCTTATACACTCATTCTTTAGTGCAGTTCAGTTTCGTGTGCAATTAGTTGACCCTTCAGGTGCTCGTTTCACAGCCCGCGAATGGTATGTAGCACCGCTTGGCATTATCGAAAATGTAATAAATAGAATAATCGACGGCAGTATTATCCATTACCGTTACAATCCTTCTCTTTGCACGTTAGAGCAGTTACCCGAGAAAGAAGATTCAAAGCCGTCATACGACACTACAGGTTTAAAAATACTAACTCTGATTATTAAGCAAGAATGGTTGAACGAGATACTTGCTGGCCGTAAAAAGATTGAATATCGTCAGATGAAACAATCTCAGTTAGGGAAATACACTTGGGTTAGCAATGAGGATGGCAAACGTTACCTCACAAAATATGACCTAATCCGATTTTATGTTGGTTACAGCAAAGACCGCCAAACAGCATTGGTAGAAATAACTGATACTACCTATGATTCTGAAAATCAATTAGTGGAGTATCATATAGGGAAAATTTTAGAAAAATAAATTATATGGCTGAAAAATATCAATCTTCCAATATTAGTATTGAACAAATACTTAATTTAATTAAATCAAACGAAATTGCGATACCTGAAATACAACGTCCTTTTGTTTGGAAACCTAAGCAAGTAAGGGATTTAATTGATTCTTTATACACTGGCTATCCAACGGGCTATTTAATTATTTCACAAAGTCCTAATATGCGATTGAGAGATGGCTCACTCTCTGAAGGTAAAAAAATTATGATTGATGGTCAGCAACGTACGACTGCATTGATGACTGCAATAGTTGGTCACGAAGTAATAAATGCTGACTTTGAGAAAAAACGAATTAAAATAGCCTTCAATCCTCTTGCAAAAGAAGATGAAGAATTATTTAAAGTACAAGACAATGCCATTTTAAAAGACAAAAAATGGATACCTGATATTTCGAAAGTATTTAAACCAACCTTTGATTTTTGGCAATTTGTAAATGAGTATTGCGAAAAGAACCCTGAAATAAATGGTAGCGAATTAAATAAAATACTGATGAAACTGACTGATATTCGGAATCGTCAAATTGGAGTAATTACACTCGATAAAGAATTGACAATTGATGAAGTTACAGAGATATTTATTCGCATAAACAGTCAGGGAGCTAAACTAAATCAGGCTGACTTTGCCATGTCTAAAATTGCTGCAAATACAATTTACGGGGGTAATATGCTGCGTAAGGCAATTGATTATTTTTCGCATTTAGCAGTTCAGCCCGATTGGTATTCAGATATGACTAAAGACAAAGAGTTTATGAACTCGCCTTTTGCCTCCAAAATAAAGTGGCTTAAAGATGATATTGGAGATATTTACGACCCCGATTATGGAGATATACTTCGCGTTGCGTTAATGCACAAATTTGGAAGAGGTAAGATGAAAGATTTGGTTAGTCTTTTAGGTGGTCGCGACTTCGTTACTCGTGATTACAAAGAAGAAATAGCTGAAGAATCTTTTGCTAATCTTACTCAGGGAGTTTTTAATTTTATCAATGAGTATTCGTTTTCAAGTTTCGTATTAGCAATTAAGTCGGCTGGTTTTATTTCAAGTCGTTTGATTAATTCGCAGATGACGTTGAACTTTGCTTATACACTGTATTTGTTATTGTATGCCGATCAAACTATCGAAAGAACTCAAATCAAACGGTATGTTTCTAAATGGTATGTGTTAAGTACCCTTACAAGCCGTTATATCACTTCGCCTGAATCGGCTATGGATAAGGATATTCGAAGAATAGCCGAAAAAGGTTTTGTGGAATTTTATAATGAAGTAGAAGCAGCCGAACTTTCTGAAACATTTTGGACTATTGGGTTAGTTCAGAATTTAGAAACTTCGGCGATTAATAGTCCGTATTTCAATACGTTTCTTGCTGCTCAGGTGCATAGTGCAGATAATTCATTGTTGATGAATGGCACTAAAGTCTATGACTTAATTACAATTATGGGCGATATACACCATATTTTTCCTAAAGATCATTTAGAATCACATGGCATTAAAGATAAAGCGAAATACAATCAAATTGCAAACTACACTTATTTGGACACAACAACAAATATTGCAATCGGAAATAAACCACCCTGCGATTATTTTGGTATTGTATTCAACCAGTGTGAAACGAAAGTAAATGTTTATGGTAATATAAACGACAAAGAAAAGTTACTTGAAAACTTAGCTGCAAATAGCATTCCTGAAAATATTGTAACGATGGATTACAAACATTATGAAGAGTTTTTAATGGAAAGAAGAAAACTAATGGCAAAGAAAATTCAGGAGTATTATTATAGTCTTTAAAAAGAATAACTTTTTATTATGGATCAACCAAAACTAGAACGCCTATTACGTTTAATGAAATTGCTTACAGCAAATAACTCATTAACCGTTGATGAAATTGCAGCAAAGCTTTCAATTTCTCAACGTTCCGTTTATCGCTATATCGATACGTTTCGAGAAGCAGGTTTTGTGATTAAAAAAGCAGATAATTACATAAAGCTCGATAAATCTTCGCCTTATTTCAAGGATATAAGTGAATTAATTCACTTTACAGAGGAAGAAGCCTTCATTCTCAAATCTGCGATTGAGAATATCGACGAAAACAACCTACTCAAACAAAACCTAAAAAAGAAACTCTATACCGTTTATAATTATAACATACTTGCCGAAACCATTGTAAGTGGTAAAAATGGTAAGAACGTTCAACAGTTGGTGGAAGCAATAGAAAACAAACGCCCTGTAATACTGCGTAATTACTCTTCAGCACACGGCAACGATATTCGCGACCGCTATGTTGAAGCTTACGCATTCACAACCAACTATGTACAGGTATGGTGTTATTGTCCCGAAGAAAACACCAACAAACTTTTCAAAGTATCTCGCATTGGTTCAGTGGAAGTAATACCTGAAAAATGGCAACATGAAGAAAATCACCAATCCGGTTGTATTGATATTTTCAGGATGAACAGCTGCGAGATGAAACACATTAAATTAAAACTCGGTCTGCGTTCCGCAAACCTTCTGATTGAAGAATTCCCACTAGCCACAAAACAACTCCAGAAGCTACCAAATAATGAATGGCTACTTGATACCGATGTTTGCTCTTATGATGGCGTAGGTCGCTTTGTAATGGGCTTATTAGACGATATTGAAATAATTGATTCACAAGAATTTGAACAACACATTGCAGAAATTTTAAATAAAATGAAAAATAAATTTTCAATGTCATAAATTGTCAAACCCAAATGCATTTTATTGATTTACTATTTAGAGTATTTTAAATTTCTAATCTAATATTTATAATGAAAAATATAATCCTAGATAAAAACATAGCTAATGAAATAGTTATAAACAACTTAAAAAGAGAACTTAAAACTTTTTCAAAATATGCTTGTCTTAGCAAGTCGGCCATTCGTGAAAATGCAGAAAAAATACCGGACAAGCAAAATATACGACCAGCTTTCTTTCATGATACGGATAAAATTATTCACTCGCTGGCATATACGCGATATATTGATAAAACTCAAGTTTTTTATCTTTTCGAAAATGACCATATTACTCACCGAGTTCTTCATGTACAATTAGTTTCTAAAATTGCAAGAGTTATTGGGCGTGCATTAAAGCTGAACGAAGATTTAATTGATGCTATCTCACTTGGTCATGATTTGGGACATGTACCTTATGGTCATAATGGAGAAAGTAAATTGAACGAATTGACTCTCAAAGCTGGTAATGAATACTTTTGTCATAATGCACAAAGTGTTCGTGCGTTGAGTCACATTGAAAACAATGGACAGGGATTAAATCTCACATTACAAGTATTGGATGGCATACTGTGTCATAACGGTGAGTTGATGCTACCAAAATATGAACCTGACTTTGCAAAAACACCACAGCAATTTATTCAAGAATATAATCTATGCTGGACAGAGAAAGGTTCTAGCAAAAAAATTATTGCTATGACATTAGAGGGTTGTGTTATGCGAATTTCGGATGTGATTGCATATATTGGTAGAGATTTAGAAGATGCAATAACACTTGGATTAATCAAGAGAGAAGACATTCCGGATATCGTTCGAAACACTATTGGTGATAATAATACCGATATTATCAACAGCATAGTCCTTGATATCATAAACAATAGTTATGGTAAAAATTATATCGAATTGTCTGATGATATATTTAAAGCAATAGACTCATTTTATGAATTCAGTAAAGATCATATTTATGGTAATCCCAAAAAAACGACACAAGATAAAAAAATAGGGAATATGTTTGATTTGTTATTCGAAAAGTATTACGAAGATATTGAATCACATAAAAATGTAACCTCTATTTCAACCTTTTATTTACAACAAAAAAGCACAGAATATTTAACTGATGTACCCACATTTAGAATTGTGAGCGATTATATTGCAGGTATGACAGATAATTTCTTCAACAAAGAGTTTGAGAATTTCGTAATACCTAAAAGATTTGGTTATAAAATCAGTTGAATATACTTTCAAAAATATGAAATATAATTTTTCATTGTCATAAATTGTCAAACTCATGTTGTTACTTTGTGCTTTATTTATCTAACTAATAAATCATTCTAAAAAAGTAACAGTATGAAAAAAATTATTTATTCATTTCTACTTACATTGCTGTGCATAGGTCTAAATGCACAAACTTCAACAAAAGAAAAGGAACTAAGTAACGCAGAAGTATTCTCAGCAAAAGCAGGGACACTAATGCAAAAAGAATTTATTGAAATTGGCACTTTAAAAAAGTGCAAAATTCAAGTTGTATATTTCACTGATTTAATTTCAAGTACAAAACAATCTGCTTTGAAATTTGAATACGAATATGTTTCAAGTTACACTACCGATACAAAAGCAGCACTACTTGACCCGGACGAAGTTGATGGTTTAATGAAATCCATAAAACTGATGCAAGATAAAGTTTTCCCAACAACACCTACTAATTACACCGAAGTATATTATCGTAGTCGTGGAGGTTTTGAGGGTGGTTGTTTCACAAGCAAAGGCACATGGTCAACTTATTTGAAACTTGAAAAATTTGATGGTAAAAGCTATGTTTGGCTTAATATTGAAGATTTATCAACACTATATACCTATCTGGAGCAAGCAAAATTAAAGTTATAATTAACGTTTAAATTTCTGTTTGTTATAAGCCGTCTCAAATGAAACGGCTTTTTTTGCAACTATTTTTAATCCAAACACTTCCATTTTCACATTTTTGGTGTTTGTTTATTCAAAAATGTTTTCATATCTTTGAGAATTGTATTACTTTTGCAGTCAATTTATGAGCATACTCCAAAACAAAGCGGAAATAAATCTTGATTCTGCTGACTTGTTGCACAACAAAGGTTATTATTTCCCTGTTGCTCATTGTTCTTACTATAGTTGTTTTCAATTAGTTAGACATATCTGGTTCAATACTTTACATAAGTCCGAATCAGATTTAAAGTTGTTGATTGCTTCTTTCAAAAATAACAAAGCGATTGAAAAAGGAAGTCACGATGTATTGATCAATGAGATTGGCAAGTACATAAAGTCGAACAATTTTGACGACTTTCGTGTTTTTAATAACAATATTGGTCAACTTAAAAAATTGAGAAACTCAGCTGATTACGATGAAATTGGTTTTTCTTATACGGACAGTCAGAACTCATTAGCATTATCTAAGTTAATCAGACCTGTTTTAAAAAAATATTAGGATGTTACCTAAAGATTATATTATTTCTGAATTAAAATCATTTATTAATGATTTTCCAAAAACACGTGTTCGTTACGAACACGATAATTCTTCTGAAATACATTTTATAGAAATTGTACCAAATGAAATTTATCATTTAGACACTCAATATATGCAATGGGAAAGCGAAATGTTTGACCGTTTTGTAAGCGTGTATCCAGAAGAAAATATTTGTTTCATTTCCGATGATGCATTGGTAGGGCTAGATAATGTTGAGTTTGAAATATGTGGCATTGAGTTTGTTTCTTCATATTCAACAGTCAATTCACAAATAACAGTTCTTCTGGAAAATCACATTAATGTAAGTAGTGCAATCAATAACGATACTTTATTTAGTGTAAATATTTGTCCAAATTTATTTCATTCAAATCATATTGAAACTAATTACGAATATTTTCAATCTAATAGAGCAGACGAAAATATTCCAAACTTCAATTTACCATTAGCAGCATAACATGGAAGAAAAAAAAGATCTAGAATCTGGGTTTAGAATAATCAATATTTTATTACTTGAAAGTTCATTTAACCGAATTCAGAATGTTGTGTTTAACAATCCAGAGATTAAGCAAGAAGTAAATGTGGATGTAAATGTATCAGTCAATGGCAATACAGTTGGAGTTGCAGAACAGGTTATTTACAAACAAATCTTCAATGACATTGAACAAGTTACAGCAGTTATCAAAATGGCTGGTGTATTTGAAAAGTCAGGAGATTCCCCTTTAGATTTAGAACAATTTGGTCAAGTAAATGGTGCAGCTATAATTTACCCATACATAAGAGAACATTTATCAAGTCTTTCTGCAAAAGCAGGTTTGGGTTTGATTTTCTTACCACCGGTAAATTTGACGAAAAAATAAATTATAATAAATTCTGGATTTAATAATTCAAATATATAAATATCCCTTTCAAATATTTAAATCATGGCAATTGCAATAAAAACTATTCCAACACTTAGGAATACTGAAGCAGCAAAATTTGTACAAAAGGCAAATGATGCACTAAATAATCGTGCCACTATAGATTATAGTGCTCAGGTTAAATCTGCTCAAGCTATTTTGAAAAAAGCAAAAATGATTTAATCCTGCTATTTTAGTGCCATTTTTAGAAGACAACTGCACTATCTCTATATTAAATTCAGAGATACTTAATTCATGTTCGCAATTCATTTGTGATCATGAGGATATTGATGACTTTTTTCTAACTAAAACTGACGATTATGCGAAAGAGCTTATTGGTAAAAGTTATTGTTTTCGATTAGATAAAGATCCTTCAGTTATCGTTTGCGCATTTACTGTTGCAAATGATAGTATTAAGATAAATTATTTGCCAAACAGCAGAAAGAAGAAACTAAAAAAGCATATTCCTCACGAAAAGCACTTTAACAGTTACCCTGCTGTTTTAATTGGACGTTTAGGTGTGAATAAAGATTATAAAAGACAAGGAATTGGAGAAGAACTTATGACTTTTATTAAATCATGGTTTATTGATTATAACAATAAAACAGGTTGTCGTTATCTTGTTGTTGATTCCTATAACGAAAATGCACCCCTCAAGTATTATAAGAAAAATGGTTTTGATTACTTGCTTACAACAGAAGCGCAAGAAAGAAAATACATAGGAGCTTTTGATAACAATTCAATTTTCATTAGTATAATAAATAATTCTCGTATTTTATCAAAATTAGTTGATACAGCTAAGTCAACGCCTTCATTAGATACTAGATTAATGTATTACGATTTAATTGTCCTTTCACCTAATAAACTCAAGTGACAATTCTTCACCATTTTTTTCTTTTGTTGTAAATTTCTGTTTAATTAGTCATGCTTCGCCCAAAATTTAATTAGGGAAACCTTCGCATGACAAGCATTAAACATTTATTTTTCAAAAGAATAAATCACACAAAAAAAGGGGTCATTACACCCCTTTAATTTTGACAATAACTTTCGTTATTTTTTTGTTACACCCTTGAAAGGTTTTCCGTCACTCTTATTATCCATAAATCTTCCGGTATTTGTATTAATTTTTACATACAAACCAGTTTTTGGATTTTGAACTTGAACACGATCCTTTACTGCGCCATTGCGATGTCCGTCACCTACTTTTCCATTTGTTGCCATACGCTTATAATGTTAAGTCTTCGATATTTGCAATTGGTGCGTCACGTTTCACAGCACTTATTCCATTTTCACAACCTTGGGAAGTGATATAAGTTTCACTTGTACCAAGTACTTGATAATTATTGGCAATTTGATTATAAAAGTATTGCCCGTTAGTTGCAACCTTTCTAACAAAATTGCTATCATAAACACTTATCTTACGACTTGTAATTCCCCCTTTACAACTTTCTTTAGTTGTATAAGTCTCGCTTGTAATAAGCACTTGACCGTTTGAAGCATTGAGCACCCAATAGTATTGACCATTGGTTGCTTTTCTAATTATATATTTTGGGTTTAAAGCCATTTTTAAATATTTTAATTGTTTATTACCACCTATTTCGGAAGGCAGTGTATATGCAACCGGGTATATTTAGCCAAAACTTGTATAAATACTTTGTTTATTCAAACATTATATATATTTTTGCGAGCAAATAGGATAACAAGCATAGGGTCGATAAGCCCTTGCAAAATAGTAGCCGTCCAAAGCATTATAATTTATTATCCTCAAGAACCGATTAATGTTACCAGCATTTTTCGGTTTTTTTTATTTTGTATTACTTATCTACTACCTCCTCCTTTTTCTTCTTTATTTCTCTTCTGATTAGTTTTATCATTGGCATTCCGTCAACCTCTATTTTAGTAATATCATATAAGATTTTCGTTTCCTTATAATTTACTCCTATACTATCGAACAATCCTTTTGTATTTACATAGTAGTAATTCCCTGCTTTCGATATTTTAAAACATTCCTCTGTATTTTGGGTAGTCAACAATGCGTATAAATTCAAATCGTTTTCGTCCTCTTCATTTTGCGCAAACTTTATATACATATCTTCTTTAATATTCAAATAGCTTATTGCCTCATTTGAAAATCCTAATTTTCCAGTCTGGTGTATAGTTGCTTTTGCTTTACTTGCAATGTCATTTGCAACAAAAAATTTCAGTTTCATGCTTTTAAATTATTTGTTTTCTATACTATTATTCATTGTTTATTTTGCAAATGTATAAAAAATATCCATACAAACAAATTTAATTTGAAATTATTCCATAAATAATTATTATTACACGTTTTTCTTATGTCATAAAAAACGATATTCAAACATATTTCATTTTTTATCTTGTGTGCTTTCTTGTGTGTTTTGTTGTAATTTGTAATAACGCGTCTTACAATTCTATTACTGACACTAACCGAATTAGTATATTTATATTGCTTATATTCATATATTTAGTCTCGTATTATCCCAAATAGTCTTATTAATTGAGATTTGACTTTAATGACAACGAACTGACAACAAAATAATGCGATTATGCGAACTATGTAGATAATTACAAACTGCGAATCTATACTATTGGCAAACTCTCTATTACATTTCTATCTTTGCAATCTTTGCAATCTTTGCATACTATTCTTTTTACCTCCCATTATTTCTTAATCAAATTTGCATATCTTTGGGCTTTTTATTGTAGTATTCAAAAAGCATTCAAATATATCTCTACACCATGTCCCAGCTCAACCTTTTTGACAAAGTTTCAAATAATGCTGAAATCACTCATATTCAAAATGGAGAATATCTTTTTATACCATTTTTTTTCAGTTTAGAACAAAGCGACAACTATTTTGATAAATTGTTGACTGAAATTAATTGGAAACAAGAGTCAATGTACATGTATGGCAGAAATATCAATTTCCCCAGATTAACGGCTTGGTACGGAGATAACGACAAACCATATTCGTTTTCAGGCATAACACTGAAACCTGAAACTTGGACACCGGCTTTATTGGAAATAAAACAGCATATTGAAGCAATTGCTCAAGCTAAGTATAATAGTGTTTTGTTGAATCGATATAGAAATGGAAATGACTCAATTTCATGGCATACCGATGCCGAAAAAGAACTCGGGATAAATCCAATTATTGCTTCGGTGAATTTAGGAGCTACCCGTAAATTTCAGCTTCGTCATAATGAAACAAATGAGAAAATTGAATTATCATTGACACACGGCAGTCTTTTAATTATGCAAGGTGAATTACAGCATTATTGGCAGCACCAAGTACCAAAAACAAAACAACAAGTTAATGAACGTATTAACCTTACATTTAGACTGATAAAATGAATTGGGATAAAATAGATATACAAAATGATTTAGGTGAAACGGTTTGCGCGCAAGCTCCGATAATTATTTCAGCAAGCCGTTCTACAGATATTCCTGCTTTTTATGCCGATTGGTTTGTGGAGCGTTGGAAAAAAAGCTATGTTAAGTGGAAAAATCCATTCAACGGTGTACCGCTGTATGTTTCATTCAACAAGGCAAGAGTAGTTGTTTTCTGGACTAAAAACCCACGTCCGATGCTCAAACATTTACCATTTTTGAAAGAACATATCAAAAACTTTTATTTCCAATACACGCTCAACGATTATGATATCGAAGGTTACGAAGGCAACGTACCCAAAGTGGAACTGCGTATCAAAACCTTTATCGAATTGTCTGAACAAATAGGAAAAGAGCATGTAATATGGCGCTTCGACCCAATGATACTAACTGATAAAATAGATGTACAAACTTTATTGGATCGTGTAAAAAACATTGGCGACCAGCTTCAGAACTACACCAATAAATTAGTATTCAGCTTTGCTGATATTTCCATTTATGCCAAAGTAGCCAATAATCTTAAAAGAGAAAATATAGTTTATCACGAGTTTACAGATAGCACTATGCACGAATTTGCAAAAGGACTTCAAGAACTTAATAAAAAGTGGAACTTTGAAATTGGTACATGTTCCGAACAAATCGAATTAAAACAGTATGGTATTGTACATAACAAATGTGTAGACGATGATTTGATGATTGAACTTTTTAGTCACGACAAAAAGCTAATGGACTTTCTGGGGATTGAAATTATACCCGGTAATTTGTTTGATGAAACTCCCGCTATTATTAAAAAGAAAAATAACAAAGACAAAGGTCAAAGAGAATTATGTGGTTGCATTAACAGTAAAGATATAGGTCAATACAATACTTGTCCACACGAATGTGTGTATTGCTATGCCAACACCTCAATAGAGACTGCACGGACAAATTTCAATACACACAAAGCTAACCCGAATTCTGAAACTATAATGGGACTATAATTATGGCAACTTATTCAGAACAAATAAGCAAAATCGGTAATCTAAGGATGCAAAACGTAATAGATATTTGTAAATCGCTATTACCAGATGAATACAAAAATCGTCCATATCGTCACCCTGAATTGCAGAACGGCGTAGCACTTTTACAAAGCGAAGACGGATTGAATTGTTATATTGCTGCTTATGGTGAGATGCACATGATAAAATGTCGTGCCGCTCTACAAAATTTTCCGTTTCACGAAATACAAGGAACTGTTGAAATAGTTGATTGGGGATGTGGTCAAGGAATTGGTTCTTTATGCACTTTAGAAGCTCTGTCGGAGCAAGATAAGTTGCAATGGTTGAAACGTATTACTCTTATTGAGCCCTCGAATTCTTCGAGAAATCGGGCAGAGATAAACATAACAAGAGCAACAAATGGAACAATTCCAACAATTCCTATTGAACGCTATCTTCCCTGTGAAACTATAGATAATGAAATTGTTGGGTTGGATTATTACAGTAAATATGTTATTCATATCTTTTCAAATATTTTAGATATTAACTCAATAAACTTATTTAAGTTAGCACAGATTGTAGCCTGTCCTGACAAAAACCATTTCGTTTTATGCATTGGTCCAGTAAATGCAAATTCATATAAAATTGAGCAATTCTGTAGTGTTTTTGGTGAGCAATTATATTTTTCAAATATAAACGATAGACAATACGGCAGAACTTCTGATACATTCTATACTTTCACTTGCAAAACAAAATGTTTCCATTACAATGGAAATCCACTTAATATTTCGAATCTCGATAAGGTTGAAATTCCTGTTTTTGATGATAATAATATAATATATTCAGAATATGACCCTCGCTCTTATGTTCAAAATGGAATAATCTCAAAAGAATTAAGCAAATTATACTTAACTGTGTTGAATCAATTGTCGCCAAATGATATCATATTGGTAAAACCTGACATTAACGGAGATAAACCAGATTTAGTTGTTGTTAGACCCCAAAAAGGTGTTTTAATTATTTCGCTTTTCGAAGTAGATTTAAATGACTTCGATCCTAAAGATAAAAATAAATTATCTCCAATAGATATTTTAGATACATATCAAATGAATCTTATTCGTCTTCATATCGAAGGCATGTTAGAAAAGGTCATAACAAATCCGGCAAATTTCAAATTAATTAAAAAATTACTTTTTTGCACAAAATGTAATACAGAGGAAGCACGAAAGCAATTCGGTAACCATTCAAATAATAATAAATACACTTATGTTTATGGAAATAATTTACTGGATAACAACAATGTAGATTTATTTAAAGATATACATTTCAATATAGACAATATTGAGTTTGACGATATAAATTACAAAAGTTTCTTGAATATAATTTCACCAAAATGGCATTCGTATAGACAAGGTAATCAAATCTCACTTACAACCATACAAAAAAATCTATCCGAAAGCACTCCAAGTAAGCAACAAAAAATTAGCGGTGTTGCTGGGGCAGGCAAAACTCAGGTGCTTGCAACTCGTGCTGTAAATGCACAAGTTCGAACAGGTGGCAATGTGTTAGTTTTAACATACAACAAAACGCTGCGAAATTATATGAAACAACGTATAAATGAAGTTCGTGCAGATTTCTTTTGGAATAAAATTCATATTGATAATTACCACCAGTTTTTTAAAAATCAAGCGCTAATTTGTAGATTATCAACAGAAAAGAGCTCTTCCGATGAAGAAGCATTTTTTGAAAACCATAAAGAACAATTACAAAAATACGAAGCAATCCTAATTGATGAAGTGCAGGATTATAAATCAGAATGGCTTAAAATACTCAACAGATATTTTCTTTCTAAAAACGGTGAGTTTGTGGTATTTGGTGACCCAAAACAGAATCTTTACGAAAGACCTATTGACAAAAAAGGTGATATTAATTTGGGTATTATTGGAGGGGAATGGAATAAACAATTAAAAGAAGGTAAAAGATTTTCAAATCCACAAATAACAAAACTGGCAACAGATTTTCAACGTGATTTTTTGTCGCTGTTGCCGACTGATGATTTTGGTGAAATAGCACAAACTACTATTCTATCGAAAATAGAATATGATAATATTGGTGTAGGCTTCACAATTCGTAATTTATCAGAACAGTTATTGCAATTAATAACAGAAAAACAACTTGAAATAAAAGAGACAGTAATTCTATCCCAAACAGCAGAAGTTTTACGTGATTTAGATTATTCGTATCGTAAAACTACTAATAAAAACACAAAAACGACATTTATTCAATATGAAGAATTTCATAGATTAATGAACAAATATAAAATTGATGACAAAAGTAAAGTTTCAACGAATTTTAAGTTTAAGAAAGACAAAGATGCAATTGAACACCAAAAAAGGATGCATTTTACAATGGAAGACGATCTAATAAAATTATCTACGATACATAGTTATAAAGGCTGGGAGGCGCAAAATGTGATTGTTATTTTAGAATCAGAAGGTACCATAGATTACTGCGTACCAGCTAATTTGAATTCTCCAGAAATTATTTATACTGCAATTACGAGAGCAAAAGAATCTTTATTTGTAATTAATTTAGGGAACACTAAATATCATTCATTCTTTGAGAAATCAATAAATAATAAAATCTAAATCAAATGATTATTTTTAAATGTAGTAGTTCCCAAAAAACTTGGCGATTGAAAAAAAGAAGGATGTTCATTTTAAATAATAATATCAACAATATCTCAAATATAAGGACTTACAATGAAAGCAGTCAGATTTCATCTGTAAGTTAATTACGGTAGCCCCATAGGATATATGCTATAGGCAAAAAGTTAATAAAATGTGGAATTGTAAAATTGGTACTTGTGCTGAACCAATAGCATTGGAACAATACTGCATTTTGCACATTAAATGCATTGACGATGATTTGATAATCAAACTATTTCCAAACGATAAAGCAGTGATGGATTTGTTGTACGTAAAGGTTTTTGAACCAGACATTTTTAATCCCGACCAACGCTTTTAAAAACGAAAAATAACCGTGACACTGGGCAACGAATATTATGTGGCTGCATTGGCTAACTGGTAACATTTTAAAGGCAACATGAATACTGTCTCAATAAGAAAAGAATTATGACGAACTACCTCATTGAAAAAGGAACAAATTATTCCTACCTGATTGATGCATTAAAAAAACCATCGTTTGAGAGTTTGCGCCGACTATCGGTAAACTTTGTAAACCAACTACCCGAAGAAGTACGAACAGAACTTTGGGAAGCTTTATTCAATGGAGTAGAAGTGCTCGAAAGTGAAGCATTGCTTTCGATGTATATGTATGCTTATGGCAAAATGCATGCGGCTAAATTACAAGCAGCATTTGAACACTTACCCACCGACAAACTTGAAGATATTCAACTAATTGATTGGGGCTGTGGACAAGCAATGGCAACCGTGGTTTATTACGAATACTTAAAAGAAAAAGAGATAAGTTCAACTGTAAAAACCATAACCCTGATTGAACCTTCTGAATTAGCCTTAAAACGGGCTGCACTTCACGCACGTAAACTTTTCCCCAATGCCGAAATTAAAACTGTGAAGAAGGAGTTCGACAAGTTAACAGCCGAAGATATTCAGATAGATGACAATCAAACCGTTCTGCATTTATTCTCAAATGTGCTTGATATGGAATATTTTAATATAGAGCAATTAGCCGGACTTATTGAACAAAACAAAGCCTACAACTTACTGGTTTGTGTCAGCCCCTATATAAATGACTTTAAAAATCAACGACTAATCAATTTTATTTCTTGTTTTCAAAACTCAAATATAATTGCCGACTATGTAAATCAGGAATGGCATTGTGGTTGGACGATTGATTTTAAGGTGGTGGAAGTGAATCTGGCTGTTATCACTGATTACTATAACCTAGAAACAGAACATACTGAAACTGTTACCGACATTGACGGCAATGTATATAAAACCGTAAAAATTGGAAACCAAATTTGGATGGCTGAAAATTTAAGAGTGAGTAGATATCGGAATGGGGATAAAATACCAAATGTTACAGATAACAATGAGTGGTCAAAGCTTGATAGTGGTGCATATTGTAACTATGACAACAATAGATTACTAAGTAAATTATATAATTGGAAAGCTGTTGATGACAAAAGAGGTTTAGCTCCTGAAGGTTGGCATATTCCAAGTGAACAAGAATGGTTTATTCTTACACAAAATCTTGAATTTCAGGATTTAATATACAGATATCAGATACCAAATAAATCTATTTTTGGAAAAAAGTTTAAAGATTACAATAATGGGTTTTCAGAGTTAGTAAGCGAATGCCGTGACATTTTTGGTGCATTTTATAATATATCATATGAAGGAGCATGGTGGAATACTTCTGGTAAAGAGGCCTCCGATGCTTGGTTACAAATGAGTCGTTTTAAAACTTCACTACCTGATTTTGATGATTTAACGGATATTTGGGAGAGTTATCAACGTGCGAATGCATTTTGTGTACGATGTGTTAAAGATTCTGAAACGATTGAAGATTTAAACACTGAGGTAAATGAAATAGATGATTCAATTGAGATTGTACAAAATGGTCAATTATATGGTCTTTGGAATTCAAAGGGTGAAATTATAACACCATTTATATTTGATAATGTTATTAAACTTAATGATGGTTCGGCTTGTGTATTTATCAATAAAAAGTATGGATATATTAACAAAAGAGGAGAAATTATAGTGCCTATTATTTATGAAGTAACAGAGTACTTTATGGGCTCACATGATTATAATTTTTATTGTGGTTTAACAGAGGTGAAACAAAATGATAAATATGGTTTTGTTGATAAAAAAGGTAATGTTAAAATTCCAATCATTTACGATTCGGTAGGATATTTCAATGAGAATTTAGTTTCTGTGTGTTTAAATCATAAGTATGGATATTTAAATAATTTTGGTGAGATTGTAGTGCCATTAATATACGATTTTGCAACAAGTTTCAAAGATGGTTTTGGTGAAGTAAGTTTAAGAGGGAAATATGGTTTTGTGAATAAAATGGGTGAACTTATTATACCTTGTAAGTTTGAAAGTGTTAAGTGTTTTAGTGAAGGCTATGCTGCTGTACGTTTAAATAATAAATTTGGATTTATTGATACAGAAGGCAGTTTAATGATTCCTTGTATTTTTAAAAACCCTTATAATGGTTTATTTTATGAATATGATAATACAAAATACGAATTATACGTTTTTAAAAATGGTGAATGTTTGGTTGAATTCGATGAAAAATTTGTAGCAATAAACAAAAGTAGTGAAGTTTTACGAGAAGTTGATGTTACTTGGTATGTTGAATAATTATGATTTGTGAATTCAATCATTATCTTTATATTTATACACTCTTACTTTTTAATTTACAGTGTCTTACAAATCAGAATATTGTCTTGTGGATATGAAATTTAAGAAGTAATTTTGTTCTAATTCAAAAATAAAACTACAATGAAAGAACTAATTGGGAATGAAATTCTCAAATTACCAAAAGAAAGAAAAAATGAATACATTTTCGAGTTTGTATCAAGGACATTAAAAGAATATGAAACATTTTTAGATAGTACAGATGAAAACACTTTTACTGCTTTTGAATTTAATGGTATGAGATATACAAAAGAGTTATTAATCAATTTGGTATCTATTTTATGTAACGGAATAAATGAAGCATTAAGTTTACATTCTTATGAAAGTCCTTACCGTGCTTTTGTTGCTCTGAAACAAAGCCTCGATGAGGTAGATTTAATTGACAAAATTGATTTTAAGTTATCTACGAGCGGTCGATATTTTTACAGGATGCGAAATAATGTACCTACTTCAGAAATAAACAAAGAAACTCAGAAATTATCAATTGAATCGTTATTACACCATCCAATTGTATTTGAAAATAAAGCAGGATATGAACGCTTTAGCATAAAACATATTCCAGCATTATATCTAAGTAACAGTTTATATGGTTGTTATCTCGAATTAGGACTGAAGCCAAACAATATAAATAATTGTTATGTAAGTATGGCTGAATTTGAAAGTCCAAACATAAAATTATTCGATTTGCGTGTTAGAAATGAAATCATTGAGAATGTTTATAATGCAAATTTTCAAGAAAAATTTGCATATTTACTAATGTATCCATTGATTTTTACTTGTTCAATAATTAAAACTGATACAGATGATGAAAAAAAGCCAGAATATATCATACCACAGCTTTTTATAGAATGGATTAAAGAACAAAACAATAACATAAACTTTTTTGGAATTGCCTATTCTTCTACAAAAATCAATCAGACAAATGTTGATAAACCTTCACTTTTTTATAATGTGGTTATTCCAACTATAAAACCCACAGACAAACACGATTATTGTGAAGTGATTTGTGATAATTTGCGATTGACAGAACCAATAAGATTCTTAGATCATTTTTTTAGAACAAAGCCAGATATGAATGGTTGCTTTTTTGACAGTAACATACCAGGTAAAGAACACTTAAATTCAAATATTTATAATACTAACAATAATAATATTTTGTATGAAGCATCTGGGTTTGGCAATGTAGAAAAAATCCTTGATAAACATAAATTGTACAATTTATAAAACAATATGAAAGTAACGTTGATTTATTTACAACCTAAAATAATCGCACCATGAATTTCGCAATTCAAGAAAACCCAAACGAAATAAAACCCTGTATTCAACAAGTTCAGGAGCAGATATATGTTGATAAGGATGGTATTTATAGAATACCTGTCGATTTGATAATTACCGATTTTCCGGAATCTGTAATAAATTCATTTATAGATTTCCTTAATGATTTTAATGACAGTATGAGATCTCAAATTTTGCGATTGATAAAATCAGGTGAAATATCTGTTAATTGTACCGAAGATTGAACTGTAGTATATGTATAGAAAACTTCAAAATATAGGTAAAGTGTTGCTGATAGCATTTTCAGTAGCAATTATTGCAGTCGTAACATACTACTTTTTCCCCGAACGAAAACTGCCAAAGGGCAGCAAAGTGGATAAAATCTTAGTTGAAAAGAGTTTTCGGAAGATGCATGTGTATTCGAAGGGCAAAAAGCTAAAAATTTATTCAATTTCATTGGGTTTCCGTCCGCATGGTAAGAAACGGTTTGAAAAAGATGGTAAAACTCCCGAAGGAAAGTATTATATTGTCAGCAAAAACAGAGAGAGTATTGCACACAAAAGCTTTGGAATATCCTATCCAAATGCAGCCGACAAAAAGTATGCAGCCCAAAGAGGAAAATCAGCAGGTGGTCATATTATGATTCATGGAATGATGAACGGTTTTGGTTATTGGGGTAAATTTCACCGTTTTAAAGATTGGACAAGTGGATGCATTGCAATTACTAACTCAGAAATGGATGACTTGTTTCGGCATGTGGATGTAGGTGTTGAGGTGGAGATAGTGGAATAAAAACGTCCTCCCAAATCGCCCGAAAAGCAAAAAAAACCACACCAACGGAGAATTAATTCTCAAAGTGTTGATGTGGCTTTTATAGCTTTTCTTAATAGGCAGAGCGGTCACAGCATATTGGTAATTTTATTTTTCTCGGCTAAGAAAAAAAGAAGCCGAAAAAATAAAAAACCAAAAAGCTGTAAGAGTTTTACGACAGGGAAAGAGTTTTATAATTAGAATCATTTTTCAACTGCCGATTAATAACTGCCCAAAATATACGGAAATCGGTCAGTCAAAGCCTGAAAGTTAATTACGGGCAGCTCCGCAGGGCAAAATCCCCAGCCCCAAAAAATCCCCACCATTCGTTCCTCATGGCTCGCACGGTCTTTTTTGTGGCTTCCACACAATCCACGCTTCGTTGTTTTTTTCTGTCATGTTTTTTGCAATCAACCCTTCTTTTATAGTGATGTTTTTTCAAAACCACTATTTCAATCCACGCTAAAAAAAAGCAAAAAAACACGCCAGAAAAACAACAACTCAAAGCTATGTATACATAACATGTAGTTATAGTACTTTTTTCACCAAATAGGCTCACTTCGTTCGGGGGATAAACCCCTGAAATAAAGTCCTATAACCAAATTATGTATAATAGCCGCACAAAATCAACGCTTTGC
>JAQVGK010000227.1 GCA_028696755.1 Bacteroidales bacterium
TTAAATCTCCAATCACTAATTCTGGCAATAACCCATTTATTATTCTGAAAATTAAATGAACATGATTGGTCATAATACACCAAGCAAATACTTCCATCCCTTTTTCTTTCTGACAATAATGTATGCTGTCAAGTATAATCTGCTTATATTCGTTTCGGGTAAAAACATCAAACCATTCAATTACAGCAAAGCTTATAAAATAAACTCCTTCGGGATTATGAAATTTATAGTTGCGGCTCATTGGTAATTGATTTTAATAGATTGGAATCAAAGTTAATTGTTTTTGTTTAGTGCTAAAAATTTTCTGTTGGTACCGCACGATACAATCGTGCGGTAGCGGGGGGCTGTGAACTTGTAGCGGGAGTCGAAAGAAGAGTTCTTTTGGCTAACGAAAAGTTGCTCACAAGATGATTTAATTTTAAAAGGTGTTCGCGAGCTCAGCAGCAGAAGCTGCTTCGGTTCACCAAAGGGGAGGTATTGGATGCCGATTCTTATTTTACAATTGTTTTTGCTGCAATCAGAATTTTGCAAAAACAAGTAAAATATAGAACGGCACAAGTCGTGCTGATCGGCACGGCCTAAACTGTTTGTAATAAATGAGGATGATTCGTTAGTGCTATGATGAAGATCATCATAAACATAAAAAACGCTATTGCCGGTTTTGTCTTGCACTAATTTTCGATTTTATTTCTTTTCACTCATTCTCATTTTTGCAACTTCAATTGATTTACGTAATTGCTCCTCTAGTAGCTTCTTGTCAGGCAATTCGGTATAATATTGAGCTACTTTTATACCAGCTTCATCAAGTTTAAGTAATTCTATTTGTTCGGTTCCACCGTTTGTACAAAGAATGAGTCCAAGCGGACTTTCTTCACCGTCTTGTCGTTCATACTTATTTAACCATTCAAGATAAAGTTCCATTTGCCCTTTATAAGCTGCTTTAAATTTTGTGATTTTTAATTCAATTGCGATAAGCCTTTTTAATTTTCGATGATAAAAGAGTAAATCTAAATAAAAGTCTTCGCCATCAATGATCATGCGTTTCTGCCGTTCGACAAACGAAAAACCACTTCCCAACTCCAAAATAAATCGTTCTAACTCTCCAATTAAAATGTCTTCAAGAGTTTTTTCTGAAAAGTATCCTTTTAATCCTGTAAAGTTTAAAAAATATGGACTTTTAAAAACAAGTTCCGGCGAAATCTTATTATTTTCACTCAAATCGGATAATTCCTTTTTTATAAAATCTTCGGGTTTACCGCTAATTGCAGTTCGTTCAAAAAGCATCGATGTAATTTGTTTTCGCAAAGTGTCACGTCCCCAGCCTTCGTGTATTGACATCCAGAGATAAAACTCTCGTTGCAAATCATCTTTTATTGTTAATAATTCGATAAAATGTGACCAAGACAATTTTGTCGCAGCCTGCGACACTTTTTCTACATTTGGAAAAAGAACTGAAAATTGAATCATTCTTCTTAAATTCCTAACTTCAAACTCTTTTCCATAGTTCTGAGTTAATAATGTCGCAAGTTGCGACACAATTTGTTTCCCATATTCTGCCCGTTTATTTTGAAGAATTTCTCGATTTATCCGACCACCGATATGCCAGTAAAGCATTGTTAGTTCCGAATTCACAACTCTGGCTAAACCGGATTTTGTTTGTTCAATTAGTTGACAAACGTCTTTAAATACTAAGCTTCCAATTATGTTTGATTCTATTTCTTTCATTTTTTATTTTGCCACTAAAATTGTTTCAAATCTAAAGGTAGCGATTGATAATTTAAAATATTTTCCAGAAACCTCTATCCCAAAAACTCGAGCACCGAATCTGTAATATATTTCAAGGTTTTCTCGTCGAGTTCTGTGTTCATTGGTAACGACATTACCGTTTCGCAAAGCTTGTCGGTTACAGGATAATCGTTTACATTGTATTTAAACTCCTGAAATGCTTTTTGGTTATGTAAAGCAACTGGATAATATACTGCGCATGCAATTCCTTTTGCTGAAAGATGTTCCATTAAGGCTTTGCGATCTACGTTATTTAAAACCAACGTGTATTGATGGAAAGTATGGGTTGACTTTTCAAATCTTTTTGGAGTAGTGATTTTTGAACATTTTGCAAATGCATTGTCGTAATAATCGGCAGCACTGCGACGAGCAGAATTATACTCATCTAGATGGGGTAATTTAACTCTTAAAATTGCAGCTTGAATTGTGTCGAGGCGCGAGTTTACACCAATATTGTCGTGGTAATATCTAACTTTCATTCCATGGTTAACAATCGAATTGATTTTTTCGGCAATAGCATCGTCGTTGGTAAACATAGCCCCACCATCGCCATAACAACCCAGATTTTTTGACGGAAAAAAAGAAGTGCAGCCAACATGACCGATGGTCCCAGCTTTCTTTGTCCAGCCTTTCGACGATTTAAAATCGCTGCCGATAGCTTGAGCAGTGTCTTCAATTACAAAAAGATTATGCTTTTCGGCAATCTCCATTATTTTGTCCATATCAGAGGTTTGACCAAATAAATGAACCGGAATAATAGCTTTTGTTTTTGGGGTAATTGCAGCCTCAATTCTGTCTGGATCGATACAGAAAGTATGTGGATCGACATCAACCATAACCGGAGTTAACTTAAGCAATGCAATGGTTTCTACAGTTGCAATAAAAGTAAAATCTGCCGAGATTACCTCGTCGCCAGGTTGCAAGCCAAGTGCCATCATAGCAATCTGAAGTGCATCGGTGCCATTTCCGCATGGAATTACATGCTTTACATTCAGATATTCGGCAAGCTCTTTTTTAAACTCTTTTACTTCGGTGCCATTAATAAACTCAGTGTTATCAATAACTCTTGCTATTCCTGCATCAACCTCAGACTTGATTTTAAGGTACTGAGATTTTAAATCAACCATTGGTATGTTCATATTCGGTTTTTTTGGCAAATATAGATGTTTTGAAAATATTTTGCGACCTAAATCATTAATATTTGATATGTCGGTATGGAGTATGGGGCGCCAATAACAGATTAGTGTTGTACAGTTTCAATTATTGATTTGTAATTATATGTTTTTACCTCATTTTATTTTCGTAATAGACTGATAATTAGCACTTTAATTGGTGTTTTGCCTCTAAAATATGTTACTTAACATGTTTTTTCGAGCTCTAATCTTTCTTTTTTTGGTCTTTAATCCTATATCTTTGCTGCAATTGAATTAATGTTTAACACCAAATAAGGTAAATTAAATTAGTTATGGCTAAGAAAAATGTACTTATCATCGGAGCTGCAGGAAGAGATTTCCACAACTTCAACACTTATTACAGAAACAATGCGAATTACAATGTTGTAGCTTTCACAGCTGCTCAGATTCCTGACATTGACGGTAGAAAATACCCAGCTGAATTAGCTGGCGAATTGTATCCTGCTGGAATTCCAATTTATGCACAGGATGAATTACCAAGATTAATTAAAGAATTAAACATAGAAGAATGTGTATTTGCATACAGCGATGTTCCTTACCAAGTAGTTATGAACATTGGTGCATTGGTTAATGCATGTGGTGCAAACTTTAACCTTTTAGGCCCAGCTAAGACTCAGGTTAAATCAACCAAACCAGTTATTGCTGTTGGTTCTGTTCGTACAGGTTGCGGTAAATCACAAACTTCAAGAAGAATTGTTGAGTTATTGATGGAAGCAGGATTAAAAGTTGTTGCTATTCGTCACCCAATGCCTTATGGTGATTTAGTTGCTCAGAAAGTTCAGCGTTTTGCAAAAATCGAAGATTTAGCTAAACATAAATGTACTATCGAGGAAATGGAAGAGTATGAACCACACGTGACTCGTGGTAACGTAATTTATGCTGGTGTTGATTATGAAGCAATTGTTAGAGCTGCTGAAAACGATCCAGATGGTTGTGATGTTATTCTTTGGGACGGTGGAAATAACGACTTCCCATTTTATGTTCCTGATATGATGGTTACTGTTGTTGATCCTCACAGACCAGGTCACGAATTATCATACTACCCAGGTGAAGCTACTTTAAGATTAGCTGACGTTGTTGTAATCAACAAAATGGACTCTGCAGGACCAGAAGCTATTCAAATCGTTCGTAACAGCATTGCAAAGGTTAACCCTAACGCAGCAGTTGTTGACGGAGCTTCTCCACTTTCAATCGACAAACCAGAACTTATCAGAGGTAAGAGAGTATTAGTAGTTGAAGACGGACCAACACTCACACACGGTGAAATGAAAATCGGTGCAGGTACAGTTGCTGCTATGAAATGTGGTGCTGCCGAATTGGTTGACCCAAGACAATATGCAGTTGGTAAATTAGCCGAAACTTTCAAAATTTATCCTAATATCGGTACTTTATTACCAGCTATGGGTTATGGCGAACAACAGGTTAAAGACCTCGAAAAAACAATCGCAAACACTCCATGTGATGCAGTTGTTATTGCTACTCCAATCGATCTTAACCGTATCGTTAAAATCGACAAACCAACTGTTAAAATCGGTTACGATCTACAAGAAATCGGAACTCCAGACCTTAGATTGTTTGTTAACGAATTTATCAAAAAATACGTTAAAAAATAACAATTTCAAATCTTATAAGAGCCCTCGAATGAGGGCTTTTTTTATGTCCTTAAAGATAAGTCAGAATAATGCATTGTATGTTAAAAGAAAAATTCAATGTTGTTTAGTGAGGGTCGCAACAATATATTTTAGGTTTTTTAATTTATTGGCCTCAACAATATTTTGGTTGTGAAGTGTTTTTACTGACTTCCAGCATAATGTCTTCCCCACATTTTATTATGTTTGAGAGAATACTTTTTTAAGGAAAGATTATTTCATGGTTAAAAACAACGAGTGATGAAGTGTCGAATGAAGCTTAAATTGTTATTCGAAGCTCTGCGGGAGGGCCTGGTAAAACGGCGGGCCGCTCAAGCGGTGAACCTGCGAAGCAGCTCACGAACACCGCTGAAAATAATTGACAGTGTGAGTAAAGCGAAACAAATTAGAATTGTGTCGAGCCGACATGTCGTTTCCTAAAACAAATTTTTGAGTAAAGGGCATAGGTGTATGGCATTTGTTTTAGGCCAAGGTCGACATACAATTCTTTTGTTTCGTCTCGAGGTGCGTTGGGAACGGCGTAGCCCTCATGAGCGTAGCGAATAACCTTTGTTTTGCCTTGATTTTTTGTAACTTTTTTATCAAGAAAAAAGTTTGAATATAAAATTAAAATGATGCTAGTTATTACTTATACTCTTTACTAAAAGACAAAAAATAACAATTTCAAATCTTATAAGAGCCCTCGAATGAGGGCTTTTTTTTTATCATTTTTGTTGTATATTTGCCGCAGATTTGAAATAAGATTTTAATGAAGAATATTCGTAATTTTTGCATAATTGCTCACATAGATCACGGCAAAAGTACTCTCGCCGATAGATTGCTACAAATGACTAATACCGTTTCGGAACGTGATTTTCAGAATCAGCTTCTCGACGATATGGACCTCGAACGCGAAAGAGGTATTACTATTAAAAGTCATGCAATACAAATGGAATACGTGCACGATGGCGAAAAATACTTGCTAAATCTTATTGATACTCCCGGTCATGTCGACTTCTCTTATGAGGTTAGCCGTTCTATTGCTGCATGCGAAGGTGCTTTATTAATTGTGGACGCAACTCAGGGTGTGCAGGCTCAAACTATTTCGGTTCTTTATCAAGCTATTGATAATAACTTAGAAATTATTCCTATCCTTAATAAGATGGATCTCGATGCTGCAATGCCCGACGAAGTTGAAGACCAGATTATTGACTTAATCGGCTGCGATCGCGAAGATATTATTCATGCCAGCGGCAAAACCGGTTATGGTGTAGATTTAATTCTCGACGCAATTTTAAATAAAATTCCGGCTCCAAAAGGAGATCCCGAAGCTCCACTGCAAGCATTAATATTTGATTCGGTATTTAATTCTTTCAGGGGTATTATTGCTTATTTCAGAATTTTTAACGGAACAATTAAAACCAAGGACTTTGTAAAATTTGCAAATACTCAGAAAGAATACAATGCAGATGAAATAGTGGTCTTAAAAATGTCACGATCGCCTCGTAATGTGCTATCGGCTGGTGATGTAGGTTATATTATTTCGGG
>JAQVGK010000228.1 GCA_028696755.1 Bacteroidales bacterium
TTTGTAAAAAGCCACTTTTTCCCCTTTTTCATAAACAATAGTATCAATGTTTTGAATTAGTAATTCATCCTTTACATATCTGGTAAATTTGCCGACCTGCATAAAGCCTGATCCGCGAACACCTGCATATATTGTAAGTTTGTCGTTTATCTTAAAATCATCACCTAAATATAGTGCTGCTTCATGTGCATATTGCTTCCTGCCATCAGTATCATCATAAACAATATCACCAAATTTTGCACTTACTGAGTTTGGTGTGAAAATGTGATAAATATAATTTGCTCCAAATTTGACTGTATGTTTGGGATTTGGAATCCAAGTGAGATCTTGCTTTATATAATAATCCCTAATCCCAGAATTCTGGATGAACTGAAAACCACCGTCTTCGTCTTCCGGATCTTCTAATTTAACCTCAGTTCTAAATTTGTAATCAGAGGCAACTAAAGTAGTATTCGAAAAGAATTTATCGGAGAACAGATGATTCCATCTAAACGAAGCCATGCCATTTCCCCATGGAATACTCATCCCAAAACCAGCTTCGGCACTCTTAAAATCAAAAACATCTTCTCCATAATATGCGCTAAAAAACAATCTGTCTTTATCAGAAAATCTATAATTGAATTTTGCATTTAAATCATAAAAGTGATATCCCGAACCTTTAAAGGGAGATGTTTTTTTAACAAATGGTTTTATTAATACATCAATATATGTTCGACGAGCAGAGATTAAAAATGATGACTTATCTTTTACAATTGGTCCTTGTACAGTAAAACGCGATGCTATTGTGCCAATTCCGCCTTCTGCCTGAAATTCTTTCATGTTTCCATTTTTCATAGAAATATCTAGAACAGAACTTATTCTACCCCCGTATTGGGCAGGCATACCTCCTTTGTAGATTTCCATGTCTTTAATCGCATCGGCATTAAATACCGAGAAAAAGCCAAACAAGTGAGCAGCATTATATATAGTTGCTTCATCGAGAAGAATTAGGTTTTGATCAGGACCTCCTCCACGAACATAAAAGCCTGAATTTCCTTCACCAGATGACTGAACACCTGGAAGAAGTTGAATGGTTTTTAAAATATCTACTTCGCCCATAAATGCAGGTAGAGCTTTTACCGTTTCAACAGGCAATTTAATTACCGACATTTTACTGTCTTCAATGTTAGCTTTTTTCTCACCGCTGATAACAACTTCTTGAGTTATTATTGCTGAACTTTCGAGTTGTACGTTGATGCTTTTATTTGTTTTAAGGTCAATTGTTTCAGAAATTTCTGTGTAACCGATAAATGAGTATGTAATTTCGTACTTCCCTGCAGGAAGGGATAAAGTGTAAAAACCATAAGCATTTGTTGTTGTTCCAATGTTACCATCTTTTACAACCACATTTGCACCGATTAGCTCTTCGCCACTTGCCTTATCCTTAATATAGCCGCTAATAGTGTATTTTTGTGAAAATGCCAGTAATGCGGGCAAAAGAAATAAAAATAATAAATAAAATCTCTTCATATAATCAGTTTATCTGCTGCACAAAAGTATTATAATTTTATTGCTGCGAAAATAGAATTAACATTATAATAAGATTATTTGTTTTCGGTTAACTTGGGTTTTTTATCGGTAAAATTCGATTAAAAACTATCACTGACAAGTTAATGGAAAAATGAGTTGCGCAGAAATCTTGGAATTATTATTTGCAATCAACCCAAAACTTATTATTTTTGCAACAGAATTTTGCGGGGTGTAGCTCAGGCCCGATTTTTAGAAAAAATCAGGGTCTGCCTTTATAAAAAGAAGTTGTTTGAATAAATGATAATAAAATGAGAATTGATTTTTTCTTAAAAAAATCGAGGCTCCTCGAAAAATTAAATAAAATTCCTTAGAATTTTATTATTTTTCGGGATTGGTTAGAGTTCGGGGTGTAGCTCAGTTGGTTAGAGTACTGGTCTGGGGGACCAGGAGTCGGAAGTTCGAGTCTTCTCACCCCGACAAAGATTTGAATGCTTGACACGAAAGTGTCGATATTTTTTAAGCCCAAGATCTGAATTTTTTCAAGGTTTTGGGTTTAAAAATATTAGGCTTTTCATAGAAAAGCAGGCATTCAAAGCTTTGTACTAATACCCCCATACCGAAGTCCACGCAAGTAGTCTTCTCACCCCGACAAAATTATAAAGCCGATTTGCTTTTGCAGATCGGCTTTTTTTATTCTGAGATTTTAATTAGCTATTAATAAATATTCACTCTTCCACTCTCTTAAAATCCAGCTCAATATCATCCTGAAAATTAATATTTTGCACTTTCCACTTAGTTTCTGGACGATAAAGAACAACTATAAATTTCACTGGTTGACGTTCGTATTTTAATGAATAAACATATTTTCGGTATGAGTCTCCTGCTGTGTAAATATCTATAAGCTCGTAGCCGTAATAGTTGCCGAGAAGCTTTCGTGATAACTCTAGCCTTTCCTTTATTGATTTAATACCAGGCTGGGAGGGATCAATCATTTGATTTGTAGCAAACAAATAATCGACTGCTTGATTTACGTCTTCGTTAAAGATTGTAAAAAACGCTTCCATCAATTCTTCGGGTGTTGCCTGTGCTTTTACATTTGTATTAATTCCAGCGGTAAGTGCAACTAAAATAAGTAAAATTCCAAATGATTTTTTCATAAAAATAAATTTAGACAAATTTAGCTAAAAATCGTGCCAAAACAAAAAATCCGGAAGTATTTGCAACTTCCGGTCAAAATCTTTTGATGTATGTATATGTAATCTTAACGGGTAAGAACGACATTTTTTTCGTCAACAATACGTCTGAGATTTATAAGTGCATAACGCATGCGTCCCAGTGCTGTGTTTATACTAACATTTGTCTGTTCGGCAATGTCCTTAAAGCTCATTCCAGCATAGTGACGCATCATAATAATCTCTTTTTGTTCGGCTGGCAGAAAATCAATCAGCGTTTTTACATCGCTCATTATCTGATCGCCCACCAAACGGTCTTCGATATTCTCGTCGGAGAACCTCTCAGAATTGAACAAGTCAACTTCTCCGTCGTCGTTAGAACATGTGTTTAAATTCTTTTCTCGACGGAAATGGTCAATTGTTAAATTATGAGCGATTCTCATTACCCAACTGATAAACTTCCCTTTATCGGTGTAAGTACCAGTTTTGAGAGATTGAATAACTTTAATAAACGTGTCCTGAAATATATCATCAGCGACATGAGTGTTCTTAACTGTAATTAGGATGTAAGAGTAAACCTTTTTCTTGTGGCGTTGAATTAGAATTTCCATACATTCCTTCTCACCCTTAATGAATCTTTCGATAAGTTCCTGATCGGAATAACTTGTCAAGTTCATAACTGTATTATTTAAAGTTAAAGGGTAGAAGTTTATTCGATATATGGATCTCCTTTCTTTTTTTAGTTTAATTCAAATTTTATTACGCAAATATAATAATTATGTTACAAAAATTGTGCAGAATAATTAAAAAAATGTTAAAAATGTTGTAAAATATTTTATTCTACTCCTGTGGACTTTGTGCTTCCTGAGTTTTTTCGTCCCAGCAACCTTTGTATTTGAACGAAAGTTTTCCCCAATAATCAGAACTGTAGATGGCAACTCTGTCGATAGTTGCATCTACTTCTGCTTTTTGAAGATTGTCGGCTTCGCGCAGACTCAATACATAAATCCAGTTATCCTTTTTGCACATCCAGCTACCATACATCAAATAATTTATTTCAAGTAAATCAATTGCAAAATCATCAGCTTTGCGGTCAACCATCTTACAAAGTGGACTCATTACCTGAAAATAGTACTTTTCAGGATTTTCAGGATAGTTAAATACATCAATCCAGACTGTTGAGTTCTTGTATTTAATTGTCCACTGACCATCTTTCTTTCCTCTGGATGCGTAAGCGTCAATTCCTATTTCCTGAATCGATTTTTCGATAAATTCGGTAAGATGAAAAGGTATCATAATCTTAAGTATTTAATGCAAAAATAAAAAAAAATGGAATTGTGAAAGATTTAATTGGTAAAAATCCGAATTGCAATCAAAAAAGTTGTGGCAAAACTGGCTTTAATGTCCAGTCGATTGGCGATTTGGAAACTGAGAGTAAATATTCGTTTATTTTAGAAAAATGCCTGCATCCGAAGAAACCATTGTATGCGCTTAGTGGCGATGGGTGTGCAGCCTTAAGAACGCAATGCTTGTTACTGTCGATTAACGATTCCTTTGCAGCCGCATATCTACCCCAAAGTACAAAAACTAAATTTTCGCGTTTTTCGCTAAGAATCGAAATTACTTTATCTGTAAATATTTCCCAGCCTTTGTTTTGATGAGAGCCTGCTGTGTTTGCTCTGACTGTTAAAGTGGCATTCAATAAGAAGACTCCCTGCTCTGCCCATTGTTCAAGGTTTCCATGCTTTGGAATTTTGAAACCTGTGTCAGAATTTAGTTCTTTGTAAATATTTGCAAGTGAAGGTGGAGCCTTTATGCCTGCCGGAACTGAAAAACAAAGTCCATGAGCCTGACCAGGACCATGGTATGGGTCTTGACCAAGGATTACAACTTTTACTTTATCAAAAGGTGTAAAGTTAAATGCATTAAAAATTTGTGATCCAGGAGGGTAAACTGTATGAGCTGATTTCTCGTCAACAATAAATCGTTTTAATTTTTGAAAATATTCTGCCGAGAACTCATCTGCCAATTGTGAGTACCACGAATCTTCAATTTTAACTTGTTTTTCTGTCATTAGTCTTTGTCTGGAATATATGGTGTGTCCTCAGGTTCTTTAAAAACCTTATCAAGATCAGTTGAATCAATTCTCTTTTCGTTGGTGATAAAAACATTTTCTCTCAGAAATGCTCCATACTGATTTATTTCAAAAACAATATCCTGAATCAATTCAATAAGATTTATGTGAAGTGCAATAATGGCGGTGCAAATGATGTAGTTGCCAGAATAAATAATCTCTTCGGTAAAACCATCGTTCTTTTTTATAAAGTATTCGATTTCTCCGTTTACAATGTTCTTTTGCGCCTCTGTAAATGTATTGTCCTTACTCGACAAAGCGAAAATATATCTTAATCTGTGATCCTTTCCCCCTAATCCCGAAGCAATATAAATCTTCGATTCTTCCATAAGATTTGATTCGAGAAACATCCGAGCTTGCTGATAAGACAAATATGCCCATGTTTTAAGCTGATCCTCGGGAGCTTTTAAATAATCTTCGAGCATCCGGTAAGTTTCAACCTCCCCATATGAAGTGAGACGAGCAAGAATTTCCTTTTTTTGGTCGTAACTAAAAGCTTCGCTATGGAGCTGATTCCATAATTCCGCTGGTTCAGGGAATTGTTCTTCATTTCCTATCCTTTGCAGTGTTTCAAAAAATTCAATCTGAACTTCTGCATCAACATTTGTTTCTATTATTCTTATGCTGTCGGGATTATTGAGAGCGATTTCTCTCATCTTCTCCAGCATTTTATCCTGTTCATCCATGTTGGACGGTTTGTGTTAATATCAAAAAATCCGAAAGCACGCCTTTTTTGGATGCTTTCAGATTAGATATGATTATCGTAATAATTTTTCTTAGCTTTTTGGAGCGTCTTCAACTTTAACAACTTTGCCATTGAAGAATAAATCTTCACCTGCCAAAGGATGATTGAAATCAATAACAACCATTTCGTCGGTAACCTCAATAGCTACACCATCGAAAACAGTTCCATCCTCGTCTTCCATTGGAACGTAATCTCCAATTTCTGGAACGCCACCTTCATCATCTTTAAATACATCAAGAGGGAACTCTGCAAATGCCTCTTCATCCTCGTCGCCATAAGCTTCATCTTTTGTTAGAGAGAATTTAAAAGCATCTCCTGCCTGCATTCCCATAAGCTTTTCTTCGAAAGTTTCAAGCATTTCACCGGCACCAAACAAAAACACAGCAGGTTCGGTTTCTTTTACTGATTCAATTAATTCACCTTCAAATCCGTCAACATATAGATCGTAAATGATGGTAACAAGTTTTCCGTTTGCAATTTTCATTTTATTTGTTTTTAAATTACGGCGTAATATTACTTCTATTAATTTGATTAACAAAATTATTTATAAAAAATTAGCAGATTACTGCTTTAACTAAATATTTA
>JAQVGK010000229.1 GCA_028696755.1 Bacteroidales bacterium
GTGCGAGTAGAATTATCTCTGAAGTTGGATATTGCAAGACCTGAATCGAAAACACGAGTCGAGATATTCTGTGCTCTCATCTCTTTTAATATAGCTGCAACTTCGAGAATCGCGCGTAATTCTTGTTCACTTTTTTCCCAAGTCAGTAAAAAATCTTTTTTATAAAGATTGGTTTTAAGCTTTCTTAAAGCCTCTATTCTTTCTGATGTCATCATATTGTTAATTGTTAGGTTTAAATAGTGAGAAGTGCAACTTACTTTGTCATTTCGTAAGCAAATGCAGCATAAAAAGCTGCTGCAATAACAAGGTCTTTAACTGGTACTTTTTCGTTTGGAGCGTGAGCCAAAACTTCGTTACCAGGACCAAATCCTATAGTTGGAATTCCATAAGTTCCACAAGTCATAATACCATTGGTAGAGAATGTCCATTTGTCAACTTTTGGTGCTGAGCCAAATAAATTTTTATAAGTATTTACACCAGTCTGCACAATTTCATGATTTTCTGCCATTTTCCAGGTTGGATAATATTTTTCCATTCCATACTTAAGTCCGGTATATGCAATCTCCATATAATCAAGAACTTCAACTTTGGCATTCATACCTTTTACAAGTTCTTCGATTTCTTTAACAGCCGATTCCTTGGTTTCGCCCCAGGTAAGACGACGGTCGAGGTGAATACGAGCGTAGTCGGCAACGGCACAAAGCGAAGGAGAACCCGAAATTATTTCTGAAATTGTGACACTGCCTTTACCAAGAAACTCATCATAAGCCAATCTTTCGTTTAGCTTTTCGATTTCGAGAGCTGCTTTAGATGCCATATAAATTGCATTTTTCCCACGTTCGGGAGCCGATCCGTGTGATGAAACACCGTAAAAATGAACATGAATTTCCATGCGACCACGATGTCCTCGATAGATATTAAGATTTGTAGGTTCGGTGCTGATTACGAAATCGGGTTTAATTTTTTCTTCCTCAACAATATATTTCCAGCATAGACCATCGCAATCTTCTTCCATAACGCTGCCAACAAAGTAAATTGTTAAGTCGCGGTCGAAAGCAAGTTCTTTAAGAATACGACCCGAAGTTACAAAAGCTGCCGGACCACCTTCCTGATCAACGGTACCACGACCATGCACAAAACCGTCTTTTATCTCACCACCAATAGGGTCAAAACTCCAGTTGTCAAGATTGCCAAGATCAACAGTATCCATATGACCGTCAATTGCTAGAATTTTTTTACCGTTACCGATGCGACCGATAACGTTTCCAAGTCCGTCAATTTTTACTTCGTCGAAACCAGCTTCTTCCATCTGGCGTTTAAGCTCGAGCTGTACATCTTTCTCCTGCGTACTAAGGGATTTTATTTTTACAAGCTTAGATAAGTTCTTAGCAGTATAATCACTATATTTCTCAGAGAGTTCTCTGATTTTAAATAAATTTCTTCCATACCTCAAAATTTTAGAAAAATGAGGACAAAATTACGGAAAAAAGTAATACAGAAAAAGACTTGTTAAAAACTTATTTGGGTTCGAGCAACGCTTATACTCAACCTCCATGGAATTTTGTAATATAAACCGTATCTTTTGAGCCAACTCTTCTTCATTTCGGCAAGCTCAATGCATCGCAAAAATTATTACCATAGCTGCTGCCCCCGAATTACGCGGCAGGTTATGCAAAGATTTTTTTCATCGATTAGTCTCAAAATCTACAAGTTTCTAAATAAAAAATCCCAGAGAGGTTGAGTATAACAATTCATTATTCAATTACGGAATTTACAAAAAAAAATCGTATGTATTTAGCTGGATGTAGGAACAATATAATAAAGAGGCTATGAATTAAAAACTGCATTTCGGCTTCGCTCAATACGGCGCATGGAGCATGGCGCATGGGGCTTAAATTGTACAGAGAATAGCATTTGTGTTAATAAAAATATTGTGCTAAATTTTATAATAAGCAGAACCCCGCAGGGCTCACGCAAGTAATTTTATCTCTCGGTACAAATCACTCCATGCTCCATGCCCCATGCTCCATGCAAAAAGCTAAACGATAATTAAATTGGCACTTTAAATATTTACAAAAAATCCTTATTTTTACCCACAAAAAAATAATTATGGACAAAACCATTTTCATTACCGGAGGAGCAGGATTTATTGGGTCGCATGTTGTAAGGTTATTTGTAACGAAGTATCCACAATACAGAATAGTAAATCTTGATAAGTTAACTTATGCAGGCAATCTGGAAAACTTGAAAGATATTGAGCAAAACGAAAATTATGTTTTCGAAAAAGTAGATATTGTTGATTCAAAATCATTAAATGAACTTTTCGCAAAATATAATCCCGACGGAGTCATTCATCTCGCAGCAGAGTCGCATGTTGATCGCAGCATCAGCAATCCCACCGAATTCATTTTTACAAATATTGTTGGCACCGTTAACTTGCTAAATGCAGCTCGTACTTGTTGGAAAGACAATGCGGAAGGAAAACGTTTTTATCACATATCTACTGATGAAGTTTATGGTTCGCTGGGTGATGAAGGTTTTTTCACCGAAGAAACTCGTTACGATCCTCGTTCACCATACTCAGCATCAAAAGCGAGTTCGGATCATTTGGTGAGAGCATACAATCATACTTTTAGTTTACCTGCAGTTATTTCAAACTGTTCGAATAACTACGGACCAAATCATTTTCCCGAAAAGCTTATTCCCTTAGCAATCAACAATATCAAAAACATGAAACCGATACCAGTTTATGGCAAAGGCGAAAATGTTCGTGACTGGCTTTATGTAATTGATCACGCAAGAGCAATAGATACAATTTTCCATAACGGACGTGATGGCGAAACCTACAATATTGGAGGCAACAACGAATGGAAAAATATTGATCTTATTCATAAGCTTTGCGAAGTTATGGACAAAAAACTCGATCGCACACCTGGAACATCTGCATCGTTAATTACTTTTGTTCAGGATCGTGCTGGTCACGACCTTCGTTATGCAATTGACAGCACCAAACTTATGACAGAACTTGGCTGGAAACCATCCTTGCAATTCGAAGAAGGAATTGAAAAAACTGTTGATTGGTATCTTGAAAATGAAGCATGGCTCAACAATGTTGTGTCGGGAGGGTATCAAAAATATTACGATGAGATGTACAACAATCGTTAATCATTTGGCAGATTGACAACAAATCCTTTTGCAATTACATTTTTTACTAATTTTGCCGGCTAAAATTTAAAAGATTATGGAATTAACTGCAATTCAGGTAGTTGGTTATGTTGCTTCTTTGATAATTGCCATTTCGATGACGATGAATTCTATTGTTAAGTTTAGATGGATAAATTTAATTGGTGCTATCACATTTTCAACTTATGGTTTCGTTTTAGGAGCGTATCCTGTAGGAATATTAAACGCATTCATTGTTTCCGTGGATTTGTATTATCTGTATAAAATCTATTCGAAAAAGGAAGTATTTGAGACTCTCGAAGCTCGCGCCGAAAACAGATATCTGATTCGTTTTATGCAATTTCACGATGCTCAAATTCAGAAGTTTTTCCCCGGATTTAGCTATATTCCCGAAATGAATACAGTAAGTTTTTTCATCCTTCGTGACATGTCGGTGGCTGGAATTTTTCTTGCTCACAGAATAAACAACGACACACTAATGGTGGGATTAGATTATGTAATTCCTGAATATCGCGACTTTAAAAACGGTAGATATGTCTATCTTAGATTAAAGAAAAAGTTTATTGAATCGGGCTGCACAAAAGTTGTAGCTTCGGGCACGAGTAAAGAATATATCAAGTACCTAAAAAAGCTTGGGTTTAAAGAAAATTCTGAAGGGCTTTATGAGATGAGCCTAGTTTAGGGTTTTGTAAGCAGTAAGCGGTGGTCGGTATGTCGGTAATTGTGCCGTGATTAAGCATCCTGCTTATTTTACTATAATTTACTGACCACCGCTTACAAAAAACACAGATTCCCCAATACTACTTTAATCCTCTGTTTTCGAGCAAAGCATCTATCTTAGGTTCGCGTCCGCGGAAGTTTACAAACATTGTCATCGGATCATCTTTGTGACCGTTAGAATATATGTTTTTGCGAAGCGACTCCGAAGTTTCAGGATCGAACAAACCCTTTTCTTTAAATGCTCCAAACACATCCGAATCGAGAACCTCGCTCCAGATGTAGCTGTAATATCCACTGGAGTAACCTCCTCCGAAAATATGTGAGAAATATGTGCTTCTGTAGCGCGAAACAATTTCTGGTATCAATCCAATTTCAGCAAGAGCTTTTGATTCTGCTTCTAAAACATCTGTTTCTTTCATTTCTGTCATTGTATGCCAATACAAATCAAGATAAGAAGCTGCCAGATACTCAACTGTTGCAAAACCCTGATTAAAATGGCCAGCATCTTCCATTTTCTTAATTAACTCATCTGTAATTGATTCATTTGTTTGATAGTGACGAGCATATTTTTTAAGAACTTCTTTTTCGGATGCCCAATGTTCCATTAATTGAGAAGGCAATTCCACGAAATCTCTTGGGACATTTGTTCCACTTACAGATGGGTAAGTACATTGCGATAACATTCCATGCAAGCCATGACCAAACTCGTGGAATAGTGTCGAAGCCTCATCAAAAGTGAGTAATGCTGGCATTGTAGAGGTTGGTTTTGTAAAATTGCAATTTATTGTAATAATCGGAGTAACGTTTTCTCCATTATAAACATACTGACCTCGAAAATCGTTCATCCAGGCACCACCACGTTTGCTAGCGCGAGGAAAATAATCCATATACAACACAGCAACATGATTACCATTTAAATCGGTAACTTCATAAGCCTCAACATCTGGATGATAAACAGGAATTTCGTCTGATTTAGTAAATTTTAGCCCAAAGAGCTGACCAGAAACGTCAAAAACGCCATCTCTAACGTTTTCGAGTTTGAAATATGGTTTTAACATTTCTTCGTCGAGATTATACTTTTCTTTACGAACTTTTTCGGTATAATATCTCCAATCGTAAGCTTCGAGTTTGCCTGGGACTCCTTCTTTTTTCATCATAGCACGATACATCTCGGCTTCCTGATTAGCTACCTTAAGCGCTGGAGTCCAAAGCTGATCTAAAAGTTCGTAAACAGCTTCGGGATTACCCGCCATATTATCTTCAAGTACATAGTGAGCATGTGTTTCGTAACCTAAAAGCTTAGCACGCTCAATATTAAGAGTTGTGATTTCAAGGATGATTTCTTTATTATCGTTAGCATTATTGTTATTGCCACGATTTATGTAAGCTGTTTGCACCTGACGGCGAAGTTCGCGATTATCGGCATATTGTAAAAATGGCATCACACTAGGATTGTGCAAAGTAAACATCCATTTGCCCTCAGCTCCATTTTCTTTTGCAGTGATTGCAGCAGCATCAACTACAGCTTCAGGCAATCCCGCAAGATCTTTTTCATTATCGATAATAAGTTTGTAAGCATTTGTTTCGGCCAAAAGATTATCTCCGAATTTTAAAGAAAGAACAGATAGTTTTTCGTTAATTTCCATTAACTTCTTTTTATCGGTATCATTTAGTTTTGCGCCACTCTTAACAAATTCGCGATAAGTAAGCTCAAGAACCATCATTTGTTCTTTGTCAAGTTTTAACTCATCCTTTTTCTGATAAATTTTTTCGATTCTTGAAAAAAGCTCTGGGTTCATTGAAATTTCATCGCTGTGTTTTGATAGTTTTGGCGAAATTCTTTGTGCTATTGCCTGTAAACTGTCGGAGGTATTCGACGATAACATATTAAAAAACACGCCACTAACTTTCGACAAAAGTAACCCACTAAATTCTAATGGTACAATAGTGTTTTCAAATGTTGGCTCGTCGGGATTATCAACTATTTTTTGAACATTTTCCTTCTGTTCTTTCATGGCTGCTTCAAAAGCTGGCTCATAATGTTCGTCCTTAATCTGATCAAATGGTGGAACTCCATAAGGAGTATTCCATTCCTGCAACAAAGGATTATCAGTCAATCCATCTTTTGCTACATCTTTGTTTTTACATGATGCCATAGCTAAAATCGTTAACAAAATTAATAAATGGTATTTTTTCATATTCGGTAAAAATTGATTACAAAATTCTAAACACTTTTA
>JAQVGK010000230.1 GCA_028696755.1 Bacteroidales bacterium
TTTAATGCAAAAAAATCCTGGTTATGATGTTGTTTTCTACCAACAGTACGAAACAAAAATTACTGGAATTCCAATGTTGTACCAAAAATCTACAACAACTGTTAAAGCAAGATTAGCAAAAATTAAATAATTATAGCTTTAATAAAACAAAGCCGTTCTGATTTAGAGCGGCTTTTTTTTGCACTTACAATATGCAATAGTTCAGCTTAACCCACGATTACGCACATAAAATGCTTTTAGGATTATCCTTGATTTTCTATTGCGTAATCGGGGTTAAATTTCTATTTTTGCGAAAAATTTTGAAAATGAAAGAATACAAAAGATATACAGTAACTTCTGCACTGCCTTATGCAAACGGACCAGTTCATATCGGTCATCTGGCAGGAGTTTATGTTCCGGCCGATATTTATGTGCGATACCTAAGATTAAAAAATAAGGATGTTGTTTTTATTGGTGGATCTGATGAGCATGGGGTTCCGATTACACTCAAAGCACGTAAAGAAGGTGTAACTCCACAGCAGATTGTTGACCGTTATCACAACATAATTAAAAAATCGTTTGAGGATTTTGGAATTTCGTTCGATATATACAGCCGTACCAGCAATAAAGTTCATCACGAAACAGCAGCTCAATTTTTCACAACTCTTTACGAAAAAGGAGAGTTTGTCGAAAAAACAAGTATGCAGTTTTACGACGAAGCTGAGAATCAATTTCTTGCCGACAGGTATATTATGGGGACTTGTCCAAAATGTGGAGCAGAGGATGCTTATGGCGATCAATGCGAAAAATGCGGATCATCACTAAGTGCCGAAGAACTGATAAATCCGCGTTCGGTAATTAGTGGCAACAAACCGGTTTTAAAAGAAACAAAACATTGGTTTTTGCCTTTAGATAAGTACGAAGGTTGGCTAAAACAATGGATTTTGGAAGAACATAAAGAATGGAAGCCAAATGTTTACGGACAATGTAAATCATGGCTGGATTCCGGATTATTCCCAAGAGCGGTAACCCGTGATCTTGAGTGGGGTGTGCCTGTTCCTCTTGATGAGGCTAAAAATAAAGTTCTTTATGTTTGGTTTGATGCACCAATAGGATATATCTCGGCAACTCGCGAACTTACACCCGATTGGGAAAAATACTGGAAAGATGAAGATTCTAAATTAGTTCATTTTATCGGGAAAGATAATATTGTTTTCCATTGTATTATATTTCCGGCAATGTTAAAGCACGAAGGCTCTTATATTTTACCGGATAATGTTCCAGCCAACGAATTTTTAAATTTGGAAGGAGATAAAATTAGTACTTCACGAAATTGGGCGGTTTGGCTACACGAGTATCTCGAAGAATTTCCAGGAAAGCAAGATGTATTAAAATACGTTTTATGCTCTAATGCTCCCGAAACCAAGGACAACGATTTTACATGGAAAGATTTTCAGACCAGAAATAACAGCGAGCTAGTTGCAATTCTTGGAAATTTTGTAAATCGTGCAATGGTACTTACTCATAAGTATTACGAAGGTTTTGTTCCACAGCCTGGCGAAATTACCGAAACTGAGAAGGAAATCAGAGAAGAAATCATTAGAATAAAAACATCTCTCGAAAAAAATATCGAAAATTATAAGTTTCGTGAAGCTTTAAAAGATGCAATGAATGTGTCGCGTATTGGAAATAAATATCTTGCCGATACCGAGCCATGGAAGCTTATAAAAACTGATCCCGAAAGAGTAAAAACAATCATGTATTATTCGCTTCAACTATGCGCTATTACCGCTGTGTTATGCGAACCGTTTTTGCCATTTACAACCAAAAAGCTTAAGGATATGCTTAATCTTGGCGAAGTTTCATGGGAAAAAGTAGCTGATTTTGATATTTTGAATGTAAATCATAAACTTAATCAGCCCGAATTGCTTTTCGAAAGAATAGAGGATGACAAAATTGAAGAACAGATTAACAAACTTAAAAAATCGAAAGAATTGAACGATTTGGCAAAAGTTACTGTTACTCCGCAAAAGGAAACAATCACATACGATGATTTTGTAAAGCAAGATATTAGAGTTGCAACAATACTAGAAGCCGAAAGAGTGCCAAAAGCTGATAAGTTATTAAAACTATTAGTTGATACAGGCATCGATAAAAGAGTTATTGTATCGGGAATAGCACAATATTACAAGCCAGAGGATATCGTTGGAAAACAAATTTGTGTACTTGTAAATTTAGCTCCTAGAACATTGCGTGGAATCGAGTCCAATGGTATGGTTTTGATGGCATCTGATAAAGACGGAAGTCTTAAGTTTGTCAGTCCAGAGAGCACTTGTACTAACGGTTCGGTAATTAGCTAAAAAAAAACTGCACGAAATTTGATAAAAATATGCCTCGTCAGATTTTTATATTTAAATTTTTGATAAAATTGCACTTTAAACTAATTAACGAAAAATAAAAATAACATTTTTAAAAGGAAATGAAACTTTTAACATTGATTCGTCATGCTAAATCGGAGCAAGAAACCGATTTATCTGATTTTGACAGACCATTGAACGAGAGAGGTGAAAATGATGCCGCAAAAATGGGCGAATATCTTGCAAAGAATTTACCAAAGCCTGATCTGATAATTTCTAGTCCTGCGGAAAGAGCTGCACGAACAGCCGAAATTATTGCAGAAAAAATAGGATATCCTGAAGATGAAATAGAATGGGTTGATGAGCTATATCTTTGCAGCGTTTCGGAATATGTAGAAGTATTAATTGAGCAAAATGTAAAAATCAAGCATATTTTCCTTGTAAGTCACAATCCTGGCACAACTGGTTTTGCAAATTTACTTACAAATGCCGATCTTGACGATGTTCCAACATGCGGAGTTGTTCACATTGGACTAGATTTTCATAAATGGGATGATATCGAACCAGAAACAGGTAAACTACTTAAATTTGTAACACCCAAAACGATTTAGGGTTAATCAAATATAATATTGCATTATTTGCAATAATTTCGCACTTTTTCGTTACAACTTAATAATTTATTTTGTAACTTTCCCAGAAGTTATAAAATCTCTGTCATGAAGAAGTTTACATTTTTCCTTTTCTTGTCATTTTATGTGACAATTATTACAGCACAGGATGCTTTAAAAACTACTGCACCACAGCCTCTTAGTCAGAAAGAGCAAGAATTGCTTTTAAGTTTTCCGGATTTGATAATGCCCGAAAGTTATAAGAATAAGTCTATTCCTTACAAAGTTGATCATTCGCAATCAGAGCATTTTCGTCCAATGTTCGCACAATCAGGCATGAGTTGCGGGCAAGCATCATCAACGGGTATTTGTTTTACATACGAGATGAATGCAGCAAGAGATTTGCAAGCAAATACAAACACAAATCTTTATCCAACTGGCTTTGTTTATAATTGGGATGCTGGAGATTGGGGTAGCAATGGCGTTAGTTATTATCATACTCTCGAAGTTTTGAGAAATGTTGGAACCCCAAATCAAGAAGAGTATGGGGGAACAATTGATGCGGGAGGGAATTATAGGTGGATGACAGGATATGATCTGTATTATTCGGCAATGCACAACCGAATAATAGGTTCATATAAAATTGATATTGGAGATGCTGATGGACTTCTGATCCTCAAGAATTGGATTAATGATCATTTGAATGGCGATGACGATGGCGGTTGTGCAATTTTCTATTCTACTGTACCATACCCAGATGCAACTTTGCCAACAGGTACCGAAGAGGGAGGAAAACAAGTAATTACAAGCCTTAGTGCCAGCACATCACATTCAATGGCAATACTTGGTTATAACGATTCAATTAGGTACGATTACAATGGAGATGGGCAGTACACAAATAATATCGACATCACTGGTGATGGTCAAGTTACCATGGCTGATTGGGAAATTGGTGGAATAAAAATGTGTAACACTTACAGTGGAGGTCCAGCATGGGCAGATGGCGGGTTTTGTTACATAATGTATAAAGCTCTTGCAACTGGTGCTTTTTGGCACGATGTGGTGCATGTGATGTATGTAAATCCTTCATACGAACCTCAATTAACGGCAAAGGTTAATATCACTTACACTAACAGAAAGCGAATTAAGGTATATGCAGGAATCTCGCTTAATACATCATCAACCTACCCCGAATATGTAATTGATTTACCGATTATGGATTATCAGGGCGGTGAGAAGTTTATGACAGGAGGAGACCAAGAGGCTGATAAAACTATTGAGTTTGGGTTGGATCTTACACCTTTACTAAATTACATTACTCCTGGTCAGGAAGCAAAATATTTTATTCAGGTTTACGAAAATGATGCAGACGGATGGGGTAGTGGTACCCTTAACTCATTCAGCTTAATAAATTATAGCAGTGGCTCGCCTGTTGAAACTATATGTTCTTCACCTGCACAATCAATTCCCCAAAACGGAATAGCCACATTAAGTATTGTAAGTTCCGAAACATACGATCCTGTAAATATCACTACCTCAAATCTGTCGAGTGGAGCAATAATGTCACCATTTTCGCAGCAGCTGTTGGCCGAAGGAGGGACTGAGCCATATACATGGAGTTTTGATATGGACTTTAATATTAGTGAATCCACTTCAACATTCCCAAGTGGTGGGACCAGCTTAAGTGGCTCGGGATTTTTTGCTGTTCCTCTTGGTTTTACTTTTAATTATTATGGTGTTGATTATACAACAATTTATGTTAGTAACAAAGGTCTAGTCGTTTTCGAAACAGGGTTTAGCGACTATTTACCATACTACAACAGCCACGATGCAACGGTTTTTATGCATACAAAATGTATCGCTCCATTTTATCGATCAGCTCTCACCTCAACAATGACAACTCTTTCTGGAGCAGGTTACAAAACTATTATCTGGGATAATGCTGTTATTGATTATTCGATGACTTTGTTTGATAATGGGCGAATTGAATTCTCTTATAATAATTCGGTGCTAACTAGCTTGGTGCCTTATGTATGTGGTGTGTCAAATGGTGATGAAATGAATTTCCACCGAATTGCATTTGATGATCCTGCATCAGTGGCAAACGGATATAAATATACTTTAGTTCCTTATGATATTCCTGATGAATTTGAAATCAGTTCCGATGGTATGCTTACAGGTATGCCAACCCACGAGTATCTTGCAGAAGATTTTCATTTTAAAGTAATTGATAACAATGGAATACGAGATAAAATTACTTTGCCATTTGTTACTGATGGTCTAATTTTGGAGTATGCTGTTAATACTCCAGACGATGATGTAATTGAATATGCCGAAAATGTTACATTAGACTTGACTGTTACTAACCCGATGGATAATCCAGTGACAGGAATTAGTATTACTGCGTCCGAGTCGGATCCTTACATTACAATTACCGACAACTCTGCAGTTTGCACTGATCTTAATCCAGACGCAAATCAAATAATTGTAAATGCATTTGCATTTGCTGTTTCCTCTGATGTGCCTGACAATCACGAATTTCAAATGAACTTTACAGTTACTTCAGATCAGGGAACTTGGGATTATTTCTTTATGTTTACTGCTTATGCACCACATATTGTCACCGGAGATGCAGAAGTTAATGATGCAAACGACGATATTCTTGCACCTGACGAAACAGCGGATATTATGATTCCTGTTTCGAATACTGGGGGTTCTGATGTTCACAATCTTACGGTGACGGCAAGTACAATTGATCCTTATATTACAATAAATGCAGATACCGATAATATTTCTTCGTTAGAGCCAGATCAGACAGCAAATGTTGTGTTCAATATTAGTACGGCCTCAATAGTCGAAAATCAGCACAGCGCAATTATAAGTTTAAACTTTACTGGCGATAATGGCTATACCGAAGTAGTTGAAGTTGAAGTGGTTATAAACACTGCTGTTCTTACCGTTCAGAACACTATGGTAAATGATGGCGATAATAATTGTCTCGATCCAGGTGAAACAAGTGATGTGATTTTTAATTTAAAAAATATTGGTCTCGTTGCTGCCAATAATATTACGGCTACATTATCAACCGACGATCCATTAATTTCAATTAACACAGCACCAATCGA
>JAQVGK010000231.1 GCA_028696755.1 Bacteroidales bacterium
TAATATTTTTCATACGCCAATATAATTTACATATTTAATCTATTTGAGTAAATTCAATTTTCAGTTTTTTTGATATTGATCTAAATAATGTAAATTTATACGAGTGAATTTGTATAAATTAATTGTGTTTTGACTAAGCTTTATATATTTGCATTTTTAAATAATATTTTATGATTAGATTCTCCATTAGAGGAAAAGATTCTTAAAACATAAAAACCATTATACAAATTTAAATCCGATATATTTAGCACAATTTGGTTAGTATTGAATAATTCCATTTTTAATAATCGTCCGTTAATATCATATAATTTAATGTTGTAAATCTTTTCATCTTTCGGTAGTATTACATTTATAAATCTATTTGTGGGATTGGGATAAATATTAATTGCAGATGAGTTATATTGTGAATTTTTAAAGTCAGACGACGTATTATTTTCTTCATCTATACCATTTCGAAGAGGAGAAACATGTTGAATTTCCGATATTGACAAAACACTAGGACAAGGTGTTATTTTTGCATTAAAAACAGAACCAACACCTCTTATTATCGTACCTGGCTTTAATACAATGCTCTTATAAGCTTCTACACTATAAATATTATTTTTAAGTTCTACATTTTGAATTTCAATAGTACCAATTCCTATTTCTTTTTCATTTGATGGATTCAATAATAGCAATGGGTCATTTGCATTATCTATCACTTTATGTCCATCACAATCAGCAACTATAATTTTTTTTGATCCACCAAGAGCATGAGAAGGATGAGTATTAATCAAATCATTAAAATGTGTATTAGGTCTAGGAGCATAACAATCAAGGTGACCAACAGATGCTGTCTCATATCTAAACGATAAATTCAACAATACTTTACAAATATAAATACCCGGGGTCGTAAACTCAATATTTTTAGTACTTGGTGTATAATACACACCGGGGTTTGTTGACAAATATTCTTTCGCAGTATTGAAATTATCTACTGAAATAATTTCGTTATTCAAAGTCCATGTTCGTTTTACAACTCCAACATATGATGGCATCCAATCTGGATTATCACATCCGCTCCAATTATGAAGTTTATAGCATTCCTTCTCTGTAATAGTATTATCTGTCCTTTTTACTGGAGTATTCGGTAATTGGACAGATTCACTAAATGAAATTTTACTTCCAGGAGCACATTTTTCAAAGGAATTAGACATGTCAAAACTAAAAACACCACAGTCACAAGTTGCATCTGAAATAACATTGATTTCAAAATCTTTAGTATATACATTTGCGTGATTTTCGGAGTTGCGTGTTACAACAAATCTTGCTTTGTACTTTCCAATTTCAGAAAATGCTGGTAATTGAAATATATAATCACGTTGCAACTGAGAGGTAGAATAAGGTTTATTTATTATTACATTTGAAGCTGAATAAAAATAATAATTTGTGTTGTTATAATCTGGAGTGTAAAGATATGATGTGTAATCATATGGTTTTTTGTTGATATAAAATCTTATAACAACTGATTCTCCACCAGAAATATAGTCACAAACCAGATTACATGTTACATTAAGATTTTGGCCAACAACTCCTGTACCTTGATAATGTGTAACCGTTAAAGATTGATTGTTCTGGACAATAGGAATATAAGGATCGGCAGTAGAACCAAACAAATAATTTTGAATATTATTTCTTATTGATGCATCGGAAAGTTTCCCAAAATATGTATTCCACCATTTCTTTTCTGAAGAACAAGTTATTAGTTCTTGTGGATTCGTATCAGTTTTGTCTGAACCTCCATGACAAATTCCTATTATTTGATGGTGATTGTTAAATAGCGGCGAGCCAGAAGATCCAGGTTCTGTTTTATACCCAGTTGTTGCTTCCATTTTCCAATGGTCATCGTCATTAGCATTATCATTCCATCTTACTGTTGTTGCAGTTTTTTCGTATTTTGTTATCTTTTTCACATCTCCCTTGGGGTGGTGGATGTTTACAGCAGGAAAACCTAAACTACCAGGTATAATAAAACTACTATTATAATCATATCCTGCAAAAGCAATATCATATTTTGAGATTTGAGACGCCCTACATTTTAACTCTAATAATAAATAATCGGCACCTTTTGAATGTTCATCCCTAAAACGTACCGTTGCTCCTAATACCGATTTTGTTGTATTATTACTGATGTCAGAACCGTTACTTTGACAAGATGAAGCTTCATGTCTGAAAAGGAAAAGCCAATTATTGGTATTACTATAAGTAGATTCATTATTTTCTATATATTCGTAACAATGATTTGATGTTAAAAATAACACATAGTTATCTGCTATATAGTTTGTTCCATCGTTTATTAAGGCACCACTACAAACACCCCAATAAGATTGGCTTCCAAAAGGTTTTTCCAATATCAACGCAGTCGACTTTATTTCAACATCAAATCCTGCCGCTTCGGGACATGTCGTATTAATTTGACATGAAGCAGACCCGTCACTACTGAATGGCCCTTTGTATCCAGTGAAGTTATCATTGAAAATATAGACAACCTTGTCAATGAAAAAATCATTTTTCACTTCATTGGAAGGCGATGTATATTCTATATAAATACTTTTTCCATTTATATTTTGAGTAATAAATGTACTATCAACTCTATTGTTTTCAGAAGTAAATGAACCTAAAATCATAGTGTGATCTTCGTTATAAATAAACATCTTTCCACCTTTTGGGAGCTGAAATTTACTAAAAATTAACTGATAGCCTTTTGCACTGTCAGATTCAATCTTTAGTAACCAAATACTATCCGAATCAACAACACCAATATTTTGAGCCATTTTTAAAAAATCAATTTTCACATCAACTTCCTTCCCATAATAAAAACCACTAGTACATTCTTTACAGTTATTATTTAAACTATTTAGTTCTTCATTTATTTTATCCATATTGAGATCTTCAATTTTGAATGATTTTATCTCAATGTTATTTACTGATTTATCTCTTTTTATTGAGCTTTGGTTAGTGTGGGTAATAAAATATGGCTCACCACCATAACTGATTTGGGCTGATGTGTAATTATAAAAAAAACATAGTCCAAATAATAAACAAATAAAGCAAATAATTTTTTCTTGTGTGTTCATCAGAATATATTAATTATTGGTTTCTTTAATGGAAAAAGGATTCTCAAAGTTTTCAGTTTATGCCATTGTCTGTTTTTTTCGGCTTGCTGCCAACTTTTAGATAGGTGCAATTTACAATAAAACTTTTAATTGGCAAAAATATTCCCTATTTTTTATCACGAATCGTTACACATGTATTAGGGCAAGTTGCCGTTGTAAACCATTTGTAATTTACTTTCTGTAAATCATTGGTTTATAGGCAACAAACAATTAACCTTGTTAAACTCCATTATTCTTCGTATTAAATAAAAAACTATTCCAAACACTACGAAATAAGTAGAACTCCTGTAAATTGAGGCTTATTTTATATGTTACGCCGACCAATTGTTCGCATTGCTCGTTATGCAATTTAAAAACTTCAATCAGACTTAAAACAGACTTGTCATTTCCTAAAAACTTTTGCTTTATATTAGTAGCCGTGATATTGGCACCATCAAGCTCAAATTCCCTATGAATTTGTAGTATTTTAGATTTGACAGTTTCGATATAGTGGTTTAACTCGTTGGCAACTCTGTCTTTTCCTTTACAACACTCCTTTGTCTGGTTCCATAAATTAATCGGGACACTTCTTTTGATAAGGAACTCCACTGCTTCACCATTAATGGTTTTAAGATTAGTTGAACCGAATGCAAAATGTTGATTTTCTGTGCTTTTTAACCTAAAAATATGCTCTAAAACGTGGTATTTTGCTGTATTTTAAACACAAAAAAACGTTGAAAGGTCTCTCTTTCAACGTTTTGCTAAATTTTGCCTTGATAATCAAGAGCCTCTCATGGGACTCGAACCCACGACCTAATCATTACGAATGATTTGCTCTACCAACTGAGCTAAAGAGGCCTGAAAACAGTTCGCAAAAGTAATAAATTTTTTAATTATACACCCCGGTTCAGGCATTTTTTTTACGTGCCGGATCATTTTTCAGCGGATAAATTGAATTATTTTCACTTTATGGAAGAATCGCAAAAAATATTCAGTTTATGATTTGGCGGTTACAGTATATTTCATTAAATTGCAGACGTTTTCTATACTTATAAATACCTTAAGCACATGAGTTACCTGAATTTTGATAAAACTCTGTTGATCAATCTCGAAAAGTCGTTAACAAAGGAAATGATCCGGACCAACAGGGCCGGAGCGTACAACAGCACGACATTGATTGATTGCAACACCAGGAAATATCATGGTCAGTTGGTGATACCGCTCCCTGAACTTGATGAATCCAATCATGTGTTACTTTCGTCGCTGGACGAGACTGTTATTCAGCACGGAGCTGAGTTTAACCTGGGCATCCACCGCTACGAAGGCAACAATTTTAGTCCCAATGGTCATAAATACATCCGCCAGTTCGAATGTACGACCATCTCCAAAACCATATACCGCGTAGGTGGCGTAATACTTTCCAAAGAACGAATGCTGGTATCGTTCGAACCCAGGGTGCTCATCAAATATACCTTACTGGAAGCTCGTTCGCACACAACACTTCGTTTCAAACCCTTTCTCGCTTTCAGGAGCGTGAACGAACTGACCCATCAGAACAACGAAGCCGATACTTCTTACCTGGAAGTGAAGAACGGAGCAGCCATGCGCTTATACCCGAGCTATCCACACCTCTTCATGCAATTTTCCCGTAAAGCCAATTACCACCATCAGCCCGATTGGTACAAGAATATCGAATATTACAAAGAACAAGAACGCGGATACGATTACAAAGAAGACCTGATGGTGCCCGGTTATTTTGAATTAGCGCTGAAAAAAGGCGAATCGGTGATTTTTTCGGCCGGGATTTCGGAAATCAGTCCGGCAAAATTAAATGCACTGTGGGACAACGAGCTATCGCGCCGTCACGAACGGAACGATATGTTCAGCACCCTGAAAAATTCGGCACAGCAGTTCTACAAAAGGGTGGGCCCCGACACCTACCTGCTGGCAGGCTATCCCTGGTTTGCAACTCGGGCCCGCGATCAGTTCGTATCGCTTCCGGGAGCAACCATGGCGATCGGACGATGGGATTATTTCGACGATATAATGAGAACCTCGATGGAAGAAATCAATCTGTTCCTGAACGGCGAAGATCCTCAAAAACTGCATATCAAAGAAATCGACGACCCCGATGTATTGCTTTGGTTTATCTGGGTGGTTCAGAATTACGCCAAACGGCGCGGACTCGACGATGCGGCCAACCGGTTCGAAGAAATCTGTTCGGAGATTATCAGTTTTATCCGTAAAATGAACCATCCCCGGGTATTTATGCACAACAATGGCTTGTTGCATGTGAATGGAACGGAGCGTCCGGCTACCTGGATGAATGCCGTGGAAGATGGTTTGCCGATCACTCCCCGCACAGGCTATGTGATTGAAATCAACGCACTTTGGTACAATGCACTGAAGTTTGTTGCGTCGCTCAAACGGATACGGGGCAACGAACATGCCGCCGACCTGATGGATTATCAGGCCGAAATCGCCCGGGAAGCATTTATTACCGTTTTCTGGAATGGTACTTATTTGTACGATTACGTGATCGACAACCACAAGGACCAGGAGGTGCGGCCCAATATGTTGCTTGCTGTAAGCCTGGGCTTTTCGCCTCTCGACCGTTATCAGCAGAAATCGGTATTGGACATCTGTACCCGCGAATTACTCACCCCGAAAGGCCTCAGAAGCCTGAGTCCGAAAAGCGGTTACTACCGGCCCGAATATATCGGCGGAATGCGCGAGCGAAACCGGAATTACCACAACGGTCCGGTATGGCCCTGTACGTTCGGGATGTTTGCCAATGCCTACCTGAAAATTTACAAGAACAGCGGCCGTTCGTTCATCGAACGGATGCTTACCGGACTGGAAGCCGAAATGACCGAACTTTGCGTGGGCACTT